>CAZWXN010000033.1:0-12361 GCA_964637915.1 uncultured Nitrososphaeria archaeon
AGGCTATGGGTTCCCGATAGGCGGGGTTGGCGCAACCGACTATGAGGAGGGCGTGATATCGCCGGGAGGGGTCGGCTATGACATAAACTGCGGCGTCAGGCTCATGGTCACGAACTTGGATGAGAAGGATGTTAGGCCGAGGATACAGGAGCTCATCAACACGATTTTCAGGAATGTTCCATCGGGTCTCGGCTCTAGGAGGAGGGATTTCCAGGTTAGTAGGAGCGAGCTTGACAGGATAGCGGTTGAGGGCGCTAGATACGTGATCGAGAAGTTTGGACTTGGGTGGCCTGAGGATCTGAAGCATATTGAGGAGGAGGGTTGCTTAGAAGGCGCTGATCCAAGCTATGTGAGCGCGGCTGCGAAGGAGCGGGGACTACCACAGATAGGCACGCTGGGGAGCGGAAACCATTTCCTCGAGGTCCAAGTCGTTGACAAGATATTTGATGAAAGGGCGGCCAAGAGAATGGGCATAACTCATGAGGGGCAGGTAACAGTCCTCGTCCACACTGGTAGCAGGGGATATGGCCATCAGATCTGCAGCGATTATCTAAGGGTCATGGAGAGGGCGGCGCATAAGTATGGGATAAGGCTCCCGGATAGGGAGCTGGCATGCGCTCCAGCGAAAAGCAAGGAAGCCGAGAGCTATCTAAAGGCATTCTCCTGCGCCGTAAACTTCGCCTTCGCGAATAGGCAGGCGATAAGCCACTGGGTTAGGCAGAGCTTCGCCGAGGTCTTTAAGCAGCCCGCAGAGACCCTCGGCCTCGGGCTGGTCTACGATGTCGCCCACAACATCGTCAAGCTAGAGGAGCACATGGTAGATGGTGTCCGGAGAAAGGTGTGGGTTCATAGGAAGGGCGCGACGAGGAGCTTCCCAGCCGGCCATCCACTAGTTCCAGAAGATTATAGGGATATTGGGCAGCCCGTTCTCCTGCCTGGATCCATGGGGACCGCGAGCTGGGTTCTTCTCGGTAACCCGAGGGCCATGGAGATGACCTTCGGCAGCACGGCTCATGGTGCTGGCAGGACGGCGAGCAGGGCCGAGGCGAAGAGGAGGCTCACGGCAACACAGGTCATACAGGATCTTAACAGGAGGGGGATATACATCAAGAGCGATAGCATGGAGACCGTTGTCGAGGAGGCTGACCAGGCCTATAAGAACGTCGACATAGTTGCCGAGGTAAGCCATAGGGCGGGTATAGGGACCAAGGTTGCCAGGCTCATACCAATAGGCGTCGTGAAGGGATAGGGGCGCATGTTCGGGAAGGAGGCCCTCAGCCCAATAATGTTCCTCGGAATAGTGCTGATAATCGTGGGGATAGTTCTAATAATCCTGCCCCTCATAGCGAGGGCTGGGATAAGGCTTGAGGAAATTCATCCACTAATACTCCTCGGGAGGAGATTCGATGGAATCTATATCGGGACATCGCCGATACTAATCATAATTCTAGTCGTGATATATGCTGTGCTCCTCTTGTTGAGGCGCGGCTAGACAAGCCTCTCAACCCTTGAGAGATAGTCTAGGACTTGGGAGTCGCTTAGCTGGGTGAAGTCGTGGTAGAACTGGCCTATCGCGAAGAATGGGCTCGGCGTCTCGACGCATCTCACGTCATCAGCCTCCCTCGACAGCTTTGGGATCGTCTCGGGCGGGGCCACGGGAACAGCTATGACAAGCATCTTCGACCCAAGTTTCCTGAGAAACCTCGCAGTCGCTATCATCGTCGCGCCAGTCGCCACGCCATCATCCACGAGAATCACGGTATATCCATGGAGCCTCGGGAGGGGCTTTCCACCCCGATAGACCTCGATCCTCCTCCTCACCTCGCGAAGCTCTCTCTCGCCCTCCTCCCTTATCCAGTCCATGCCAACGCCCACGAGCCTCGCGACCTCCTCATCCACATATATCGTCCCATCCTCGGCGATCGCGCCCACGGCGAGCTCCGGTTCCATCGGCGCCCCAATCTTCCTCGGCACCGTAACCTCTAGCGGCGCGCCGAGCCTGATGGCCAAGACATATCCAACCTCAACTCCACCCCTTGGAATAGCTATGATAGCAAGCTTCTCGCCGCGATAATCTGATAAGAGCTCAGCCAGCCTCTCACCAGCATCAAGCCTATCCCTGAAGATCATCTCCCAGCATCAGAGAATTTGTGAAGACTGTTTATCAAGTTTCCCCGCATTCCCAGCAATACTTATTAACCGCGAGCCGCCCCGCCTCATAGAATGTCATCCCAGCAGGAGTCTGATGCCAACATAATTTACCAGTGTGTCTGGTGTGGAAAGAAGTTTGGGAAGAAAATGCTCTCGAAGATAGCTGAGACGAGATGCCCCTACTGCGGATTCAATGTGATAATGAAGGCGAGATCCCCGACGGCGAAGCTCATAGTATCCTCGAAGCTGACTGAGGAGCAGAGGCTCCTGACGGAGGATTAGCCTTTTATACCCCTAATCTCGTTAATCTTCTTTATCACTTCATCCATGAAGTCCTTCGCGTCTCCAGGCTCGATTATTGAGACGCTGCTAGCGCTTACTTGGAGGCCTGCCGCCTCGCCTAGCTCCCTCTTAGAGGCCACAAACGTGTAGGGAATCTTGCGCTCATCACATAATGTGGGCAGGAATGCGACTATCTCAGGCGGGTCAACATCCATGGCTATTACGACGAACTTGGCTTGGCCGCGCTCGATAGACTTGATAACCTCATTAACACCCTTCCTGATTCTGCCCGTCTCCCTAGCAAGCCTCACGACCTCAAGAGTCGCCCTCATGAGCTCCTCAGGGACCTCGAATGTCACATAGCTGGGCTTTGGATTAGGCATACGCCCTCATCTCCCAAGCGGCTAGGAACCAGCTAAGCTAAAAACCTTCCCCAATCACACCAGCTCAAACATCGAGTCATAATCGGATAAGTGACAGGATCTTCCTAACAACATTCCCAATTCTCGGAAGGAGGTCCACCAAATCCTCGATCGTGAAGAATGCATGATAGAAGCTCGCATGAAGCCTTTCAGTCTCCCGGAAGACTCTATAGATCTCCGGATCATTAATCTCAACCGATAACTGTCTAGCGAATAGCTTAAGTTCCTGATGGCTTAACAAGGGTTTCCCGGTTCGCGCACTTGAGATCGCGTTTAGCGCCGCTGCCAAGCTTCCCCATAGACTTTCCGAGGCCTTCTCACACTCATTCCTGTCCAAGTATTCATGCGCCTCGGCGAAATACTTTATTGCAAGGTTGATATAGGGCTCAGGCCGGCTTAACCTCTCTGATCTCAAGGACATTTCCCCCAGCATCCATCTTGACCCTCATCCTCCTGACAATGGTCTCCACCATAACTATCCAGTAGCCATCTTCTTGGAAAACTTCGGAGACAAGGGCATAAGACCATCCACTCTTCCTGATAACATCCAAGGCTTTTTCAATCGCTTGCTCGGCATTTATCGAGACCATTCCCTCATCTGCTATAGTGCTGGATCAATCTTAAAAAGGTTAGTTTGTCCACGATCTTTGGGTCTTCATGGATCTGGATAGGATCGCCCTGAAGTGGGCTTTGAAGAATGCTATCGATCACGATGGGAGGGCAATGATAGGCCCTGTCATCGCGAAGGTACTCGGCGAGAGGCCGGATCTCAAGAGTGATATCGCGAGTGTTAAGAGGGCTGCGGAGAAGGCTGTTGAGAGGGTGAACTCGATGAGCCTTGAGGAGCAGCGTGCTATGCTCATGGAGATCGCGCCGGAGCTTCTTGAGGCTAGGAGGGTAGAGGAGAAGAGGCTTCCACCCCTGCCCAGAGCTGAACCCGGGAAGGTTGTTACAAGGCTCCCCCCAGAGCCGAGCGGTTACATGCATATAGGCCACGCGATGAGCGGTCTCCTAAACTACCTCTACGCCAAGATGTATGATGGAAGGATATGGCTAAGATTCGAGGACACCGATCCGCGGAAGGTGAGGCTCGAGTATTATGAGAGCTTTAGGAGGGGGTATAGGTGGCTCGGCATCGAGTGGGATCATGAGAAGAATAACAGTGACGACATGGAGCTATTCTACAGGTATGCGGATGAGCTGATCAGGGCCGGGAAGGCATATGTCTGCACATGCCCTGTTGAGAAAATTAGGAGGCTCAGGGCGCAGGGGGAGGAGTGCGAGCATAGGTCTCTAGGTGTTGACGAGAACCTGAGTCTCTGGAATGAGATGCTCGCCGGCGGCTTCAGGGAGGGCGAGGCGATCCTGAGGCTTGTCGGGGACATGAAGCACGCGAATACGACGATGAGGGATCCAGCATTATTCAGGATAATAGAGCATAAGCACCCGCTCACCGGCAGCAGATACAGGGTCTGGCCCCTCTACGACTTCGCGGTCTCAATAGAGGATTATCTCTGCGGAGTCACACATGTCCTCAGGACAAGCGAGTTCGCCTTGAGGGATGAGCTCCAGAACTATATTAGGAGCCTGCTCGGCTTGAATCGCCACCCGGTGTATATCGAGTATTCGAGGTTCGAGTTTAAGGGGACGCCGGTGTCTAAGAGGAGGCTTAGGGCGATATTGGAGGCTGGTCTCGCGAAGAGCTGGGATGATCCGCGATTCCCCACGATCGAGGGCGTTAGGAGGAGGGGGATACTCCCCGAGGCGATAAGAGAGTTCACAATAACCCAGACGGGCTTCTCCTACGCGAAGAGGGAGTATGACTGGTCCCTCCTCTTTGCGATAAATAGGAAGATCTTGGACCCGGTTGCGAGGAGGCTCTTCTTCACGCCAAATCCCGTCAAGCTTCTTGTTGAGGACGCTCCTGAGGCCTCCATCGAGGCACCATACCACCCCTCGAATAAGGATCTCGGCTCAAGGATCCTGAGAGCTGGCGGCGAGTTCTACATATCGGGAGCGGATGCTGAGAGGATGAAGCCCGGCGAGGCGTATAGGCTCAAGTATCTTCTGAACTTCAGGGTCTTGGATGTTCGCAGCGGCCAGGTTCGTGGCGAGTTTCTGGGGATGGAGCCTTTGAAGGATGTCCAGATAATCCAGTGGGTTCCAGCGGATGAGCATGTAGAGGTTGAGGTGTTAGTCCCAGACGTGCTCTACCTGAATGATGAGATTAACCCGGAGAGCCTGAGGATCGTGCGGGGTTTTGGCGAGAGGGCGGTGGAGACAGTGAAGCTTGACGAGATAATCCAGTTCGAGAGATTCGGATTCTGCAGGAGGGATTCCGACAGCGAGCTCAGGTTCATCCTCGCACACGACTAGGTCTTCGAGCTCTCTGGAGAACCCATTCGCGGAGCGGGCCCAAGAGAACATATCTACACTTCCTTAGGTCTCTTATAGTCTTCGAGCCTGTTAGGAGCATCGCGACCCTAAGCTCCTCGGCCACACGCATTATCAGGTTCTCGACATGTTCTGGGCCTTTCAGGGCTGGCTTGAGCAGTGGCCGGGCCATGCCGATAAAGCATGCTCCTAGGGCAATCGCTTTGGCTGCCTGAAGACCATTCCTTATGCCGCCGGATGCTATCACCTCCAGCCCCCTAATTCCCGAGACCTCTAGTATTGAGGCCGCGGTCGGTATTCCCCACTCAGAGTATAGCTCCGCGATTCGAGCCTTGATCACGTTTAGGCCTCTAACCCTCTCACCCTCGATCCTCGCCCAATTCGTCCCGCCAGCACCGGCCACATCAATGGCCTTGACCCCGGCCCTTGCAAGCCTCTCAGCAACCTCGCGCGAGATCCCGAACCCAACCTCCTTCACGATAATCGGGACATCAAGCTTATCGCAGAGCATCTCGATCGCGCGCAGGACGCCCTTGAAGCTCCTAGACCCCTCGGGCTGAATAATCTCCTGGAGCACGTTGAGATGGATCGCGAGGGCATCAGCCTCAATAATCTCAACAGCCCTCTCAGCATAGGATATGCCATGAGCAGCGATCTCCACGCCGCTGAGATTCCCGATTAGGAAGCAACGTGGAGCAGCCTTCCTAGCAATGCTATAAGTCTCCGCGAGCGAGGGGTTCTCTATCCCAGCGCGCTGGCTCCCAACACCCATGGGTATATTGAGCTTCTCAGCCGCCTCCGCCAAGTTCTTATTGATCTCATAAGCCTCGCGAGCCCCGCCAGTCATCCCCTCGATCAAGATCGGGCACGAGAACTTCCTTCCAAGGAGGCTTGCCTCGAGGGAGATCTCATCCCAGCTCAGCTCGGGCAGAGCATCATGGATAAGCTCGACATGCTCAAGCCATGTTGTCTTCTCCGTGAACTCAACCTCATCGCCCAACTCTAGGCACAGGCTGATATGATCCCTCTTCCTCTCCTCTATATTCCCCATATCCCTCCCAGCCACCTGAATGAAACAATATATAGCTCATGCTGATGATACTAGTTGCCCGACCTTGGCTAGGAGAAGGCCTGCAGTCTCGGGGATGTTCTATCCATCGGGACGAGAGAGCCTATTAAGGGAGATAGAGTCCTGCTTCCTCCACAGGCTTGGGCCAGGAAGCCTTCCAAGGAGGGTTAAGGGGGATAGGAGGCCGAGCGCCCTGATCTCGCCTCACGCGGGCTATATGTACTCGGGGCCTGTTGCGGCTCATGCATATGCTAAGCTTGATGGATGTAATATCGAGGTCGCGATAGTGCTCGGCCCAAACCATTATGGCGTCGGGACGCCCGTCTCTATATTCCCCGAGGGGGCTTGGATTACGCCGCTCGGCGAGATACCGATAGACACGGAGTTGGCCATGGAGCTCTCGAAGTTATCAGATGTGTTCTCATTGGACGAGATATCGCATGAGCATGAGCACTCGATAGAGGTTCAGCTGCCATTCCTCCAGTATGTAGTGGGGAGCTTCAGGCTCGTCCCGATATGTATGCTCGACCAGAGCATCGAGGCCGCGGTGAGGGTTGGCGAGGCCCTAGTCGAGATCCTTAGGCGGAGGGAGGATGTCGCCCTTATAGCCTCGAGCGATATGACGCATTATGAGCCCCATGAGCGCGCGAGCAGGAAGGATTCCATAGCATTGGAGAGGATAAGCAGGCTGGATGTCGAGGGGCTCTATGAGGCCATATTCGAGCATGATATATCCATGTGCGGCTATGGGCCTGTGGCAGCAGTCCTCCATGCATGCAGGAGGGCTGGGGCTGAGCGGGCCGAGGTCCTGAAATACGCCACAAGCGGCGACGTGGCCGGCGATTATAGCTCGGTAGTCGGATATGCGGCGGTCGAAATAAAGCTCCCAAGAAAGGGTTAAGAGGAGAATCTTTCCCCTCGGTTGAGGAGGCTGGCGATGAGCAAGAGGGTTGAGAAGATCGAGGAGCCTGTCCCAGCGGTCGTCGAGCAGATAGTGGGGAGGACTGGCGTAACCGGCGAGGTCACCCAAGTCAGGGTCAGGATACTCGAGGGAAGGGATGCTGGCAGGGTTATCTCGAGGAATGTTAAGGGCCCTGTGAGGATCGGGGATATCCTAATGCTCCTCGACACGGAGCGCGAGGCCGAGAAGATAAGGTGAGGTGGCTCGGAGCATGCCGACGAAGCATAAATGCGCCTTCTGTGGAAGGGAATTCCTCCACGGAAGAGGCATGTTATATGTGAGGAATGATGGGACGCAGCTCTGGTTCTGCTCCCGGAAATGCAGGATCAGCATGATAGACTTCAAGAGAGATCCGCGAAAATTCAAGTGGACGGAGAAATACGCGCCGGAGGCTGTTAAGGCCCGGTAAAGCCGCTGTTTAGGGGCACATCCATATATTATTGCTTATCGTAGGCACATGGTATGAGTGAGAGAAGCGAGATCGAGAGGACATTCGTAATGCTCAAGCCGAGCTGTATTCAGAGGGGGCTCATTGGAGAGGTTATCTCAAGGTTCGAGAGGAAGGGGCTTAGGATACTCCAGATAAAGATCATGAAGATGTCTAGGGAGAAGGCGGAGGAGCTTTACAGAGTTCATGAGGGGAAGCCGTTCTATCAGAGCCTGATAAACGCGGTATCGGGCAAGACAGTGGCCTTAATGGTTCTTGAGGGCAGAAGGGCAATAAGCGTCGTGAGGAAGCTGATAGGCGCGACTGACCCGGCGCAGGCTGAGGCGGGCACTATTCGAGGAGACCTCGCAATAGATCTAACGGATAACCTGATCCATGCCTCTGATAGCCTTGAATCCTATGAGCGTGAGCACAGGATATTCTTCACCGAGGAGGAGCTTGAGACGCTATAATGCCCCAGCTGAACCATAAATGTTAAGAGCTAGAGGGTATAAGCCCACCTAAGGAGGTTGTCGACCATTAAACCTCTTCCAGCCCAGCCGGAAGTGAATATCGGGACCTTGGGCCATGTTGATAACGGCAAGAGCACAATAGTTCAGGCGATAACCGGGATCTGGCCCGCAAGGCACTCCGAGGAGCTGAAGAGGGGCATCACGATCAAGATAGGATACGCCGATGCGGCGATCTACAAGTGTCCCAGCTGCGAGGAGCCCTATAATTACACGAATCAGGAGAAGTGTCCGAGATGCGGCTCGAAGACGGAGTTCGTAAGGGCGATCTCGTTCATAGACTGCCCGGGCCATCACTCCCTAATGATAACCATGCTATCCGGCGCGGCCCTCTTCGATGGAGCGATATTCGTCGCGGATGTTAGACACAGGTTCCCACAACCACAGGATCGAGAACATCTCCAGGCAGCGTTAATCCTCGGTGTCAAAAACATGATATTCGCCCAGAATAAGATAGATGTCTCGACGAGGGAGAGGGCGATAGAGAACTATGATGAGATCAAGAACTATATCAAGGGGACTATTGTAGAGAGGGCGCCGATAATCCCGGTCTCTGGCCAGCAGGGTGTTGGAATAGACGTGCTCCTCTGGGCCATGGAGAAGTTTATCCCAACTCCTCCACGAGAGCTGGATAAGCCATTCCGCATGCCGATCCTAAGATCATTCGACATTAATCCTCCTGGAACGCCGGCGCAGAATCTGAGGGGCGGCGTGATAGGGGGCTCGATAATAAGGGGCGTTGTCAGGGTTGGTGATGAGATAGAGATCGCTCCAGGCCCGCTCATAGATGGGAAATGCGAGCCGATAATCACGGAGGTCGTGAATATCAGGGCTGGAGGTAGAAATGTTGAAGAGGCTAGGAGCGGGGGATTAACAGGGATAGAGACGAAGCTCGATCCAGCCTTAACCAAGGCTGATGGAATGACTGGGAATATGGCTGGAAAGCCTGGAACCCTGCCGCCAATCCGAAGCCACCTAGAATTGGAGTATAAGCTCTTCGAGAAGGTCGTTGGATTAAGCGAGGATGTGGCGGTCGCCCCGCTAAGGGAGCGGGAGGCCCTCGTGATAAACGTCTACTCCGCTGTAACAAGCGGCATAGTTACGAGGCGGACGAGCGATAGAATAGAGCTGGAGCTGAGGAGACCTATAGTCGCTGAGGATGGCGACAAGGTCGCGATCTCGAGAATCATGGGATCGGCTTGGAGGCTAATCGGATACGGGAAGATCTTAGGATAAATGTTGAATTTATCCTGAAAGAGCTTTTTCATGGCTGAGGGGGTAGTACCTGTTGATAATCAGGGAGAGGCTGAAGAAAGATTAGAAAGCAGGCTAAGACTGTAGGAACATATTTCAAAACTGGTCAGTAAAATTTGGGCGGCTCAAAGAGAGAAGCTTGAATAAAAGTCAACAAGATTACTTAATCCTCCAAAGAAAAGTTTGCGATATGTCTCCTTAATTCATGATTCATGGTCATATCGTCCTTTGTTTCTGCTTGGAATTAACCCCCAATAGCCCCTTCAGTCTTACCATCGGTAAATGAGGTAGTAATTCAACTACTAGGATGTCTAGTTCAACGCTCTTTTTGATCCTGAGAATTTCGCAGACTTTTCTGTAAACTCCCCATAGATAGGAAGGTTGGACACTTGCCGAATAATACTTCGGGATATTCTCTGTCTTTCCGAATCTATAAGCCTTACTGCCTCCTTGAAACTATAATCGAAACCCTGACTTATCAGCTTCTTTAAGGTCTTTTCCAATCGTACCATTCTCTCATACTTCCTTATTAACGGCCTCATCCGCATCTCAAATTTCTAACTCCTCAATCATCAGTAGTCCGAACGCCTCCTTCGAAATCCTCGAAAGTAACATAGCGTCACTCGCATCACTCTTCTTCATGTTATATTCTCTATCCTCAGCTTCCTTAACATAGCAGGGTTCTTTAATAAATACACTTTACTGCCTCTTTCAACAGCTCCTGTACTTCATCATACAGCTTCGGGAATAGTGCGTCGAGGAATACCTCAGACACAACCTCCAGCTCAGTCAGTTTCTTGATTCTGAATACCCTGCTCCCATCAAAGATAGCATGTGTCTCATTCTTCCTCCTCTTCTTATCGCTAGGAACAGCGACATCAACATAGCAAACCTCTGTCATCCACATCACTCCCCTCCAGCAGGTCTTTGAGCTCCTCACATATACCCAGTACAGGCCCTCCCTTGTTCATTAAGAACCAGCCCGAAAATGGGAAAATGAAAGCTCCTTCAATAATGGGAAAGGGCGCTTACTTCTAAGGAATTTGCACCTCAAGTCCTCCACGATCGTTGATTAGAAGGGGTAAAATCAAAAAGGTTTTATACATTGAGAAGAATGAGGCTGTATGTGATCTATGAGGAGGACTTATAGCCCTTATGAGGAAGGAGCCGGAGGAGATATTTTGCCGGGAAGTTTCATGGTCTCGGTATAGAAATACTCACCCGAAGGCTTCATAACGGTCGGGTGGGGAAGATAGTCTAGAATGAAGGTCCTAGTTGATGCCAGCTTCCTGATGTTATGCGCGGAGGCTGGTAGAGACTTCATACGGCTGGCGGAGGATGTTATCAGAGAGCCCATGGAGCCGTATGTAACAGAGGAGGTCCTCAATGAACTGAGGAGCATTGCTAGGAGGGGTGGCAGGAGGGGGCGGCTTGCATCCATCGCCTTGGAGATAGCAGGCAGGATGCATGTTATTGGAGGAGGGGGTGAGATGCCCGCGGACATGAGGCTTCTCCAGGAGGCTGCGCGCCTCAAGGCGGCCATAGCCACGATGGACATGAACCTGATAAGAAGGGCTAGATCCCTAGGGATACCCGTGATAAGTGTCGGATCGGATAAGAGGATAATTTTTGAGGGGTTTAGGCTATAGGCCGGAGAGCAATCCTTAAATCGGAAGCAAATATCTAAATTTTACTGGTTTTTGAAGGGTTAGGAAAATGTTCTACCTCGTGGAGATAGAGGATGTTGTCGCGATTCCCCCAAGGGATTTTGGCAGGCCGCTTAAGAAGGTGGTATTAGAGAGGGTTAAGGAGGCTTATGAAGGTAAGATCCTAGAGGATCTCGGATATGTTGTCATGGTGGTGGATGTTGAGGCTGATCCTGTTGGCGTGATCCTCCCAAGGGATGGAGCGACATATCATAGGGCTAGGGCGAAGCTCCTCTGCTTCTATCCGAGGATACAGGAGGTTGGCGAGGGAGAGGTTGTCGAGATCACGGAGTTCGGCGCATTCATCAGGGTCGGCCCACTAGACGCTCTCCTACATATCTCCCAGATCATGGATGATTACATAACCTATGATGAGAGGCACTCGGTCTTAATGGGCAAGAAGACGGGCAATAAGCTCGAGGTAGGAGATGATGTCAGGTTTAGGGTTGTAGCGGTCTCATTAACTCATGGCACAACTGGGAAGATAGGGGTTACGACGAGGCAGCCATATCTCGGGAAACTTGAGTGGATTAAGAAGAGCTTGGAGAAGCTCACGCCCGAGCCAAAGAAGGCGAAGGCCGTGGCGGGTGAGGAGTAGTTGCCCGCAGCTCTCCGAGCATGCAGGGATTGCAAGTTCATAACAATATCAAGAGATAAATGCGAGAACTGCGGCTCGACAAACCTAACACAATCATTCTATGGCATGATAATAATCTTAGATGAGGAGAGGTCGGAGATAGCACGAGATCTTGGGATAAGGAAGAAGGGGGTCTATGCGATCAGAGTGGCTTGAAGTGTCAATAATATCTCGGCTTTAAGGTTGAAGCGACAAACCACCCTCACTCGTCCAAACATAGATGTCGTTTCCGAGGATGTCTTCTAGATTCCATCATACGTTAGGATGAGCAAATAGGCTTTATTTCTAAAAGAAAGCAAGAGAAGCTTGAGGATATTGTTGATATCCTAAAGAAGCATGGAACAAGTCAAAGAGGAGCTGTAGAGTGGATTAGGCGATATGAATACCGCAGGAAGGGCAGAGAAAGATGTATTAACGTGAATCGCCGCTGACATATGAAGAAGCGGTCTCAGAACTAATGAGGTTTATCAGGGATAAGATGAAAACGAAGACAACCATGAAGCCCCTCCCACTATTTCTCCCAACCCT
>CAZWXN010000034.1:0-12306 GCA_964637915.1 uncultured Nitrososphaeria archaeon
CCCAATAATGGTCGCCCTAACATGGCTATGACCATTATAGTCACCCCACCGGAAATGATGCTTATACTCCGCATTCCTCGGCGCAATCCTCTCCAAGGCCGCCGCGAGATCCTCCTTAAGCCCAGGCTCATACTCTATCGTCGAAACCGCCGCGGTGGACCCGATCGCGAAGATATGGGCAACACCACTCCTCACACCAGACCTCTCAACAACACGCTCAACCTCACCCGTAATATCCACAACATCCCCCTCACCCCGAGTCCTAAAAGAAACCTCCTCCTGATACACCACCATAACGCTCCACCAGTGAAACATAAGCCGAATCCCATAAATATACCTAAAGCCAAAAACTATGAAGAAGGCGAGGATGCAGTCGGCTAAAAAGACCGCGCCAGCAATGCTTGTCATCATCACACTTCTACTTCTGATGAACCTCATCATCCCCATCCACGCTCAAGATGATCCAACTCTGACAATCAAAGTCTACACAAGAGATAATAAACCCCTCGCAAATGCTTATGTTGAGTTAAGGGACCAGGACGGGACGAGAATAGGCATAAAGAAGACCGGCTCCGACGGTAAGACTTCACTCGACGTAGCCGGAGACAAGCTTTACAACGCTTACGTCTATTATCCGGCGGGTCATCAAGTTGGATACCGTCTCGACATTAATGTAACCATCACACCCGACATCAATATTACTGTTGAGGTGATAAGCAAGTGGACGATATATGTTTATGACAGAGAGGAGAGGGATCCTGTCCCCGGAGCTAAGGTCTTCTTAGTCCACAAAATAAATAACACGATAAAGTATTCGGGCTCGACGGACTCGGGTGGAAAGGTGGAATTCGGCCCAATTCCATCTGACTCAAATTACGACATCACGGTGGAGTTCAAGGGAAACAACTACTCACTCGGAGCAAAATCAATTCCATCTGAGGGTGCAACCAAACTAACCCTTCCCCTTTATAGGGTGACGTTATCTATTGTTGATAGGAAAGGTTCTCCTGTTGAGGGTGTTGAGGTTGAGCTTAGGGAGGAGCTTGATAAGAGCCCTGCGGCGACCGCAAAGAGTGACTCTAATGGTTTGGCTATAATGAAGCTGATCCCTACAAATACCGAGTATTATGTCATTGCCAGGCTCAAGGGCATAACAGTATACGCGTCGAGCGAGAAGGAGATCAAGGTCCTCAACGATGATGTCTCGAAGGAGATAACTGTTAATGCTCTCAGGCTCAATATCACGGTGATGGATTATGATGGCGAGGATATTCTAAAGGATTATACTTTCACCGGGAAGCTGTTTAAGGATGGTCGTGAGGTTGGGTCAGCCCCATCTGAGAACGGCGTCATCCGCTTCGGCCACACCCCATTCGAGAACTATGATCTTAGGATAATGCTTGGAGAAATGACGGTATACTCCGGCAAGTATGAGGTCAAGGTTGAGTCGGCTGAGGGCACTGTGAAAGCCTGGTTCTATGATATCAAGATAAGGGTGAATGTATCAGCCATCGTAAACGCCTCCATCACGAAGTCCCTCGTGGGGGAGCTGAGGGCGCCGGGCCTGAGATTCGAGTTCCAGACAAAGGACTGGGAGGCGAGCATAATGAACGTCCCCAAGTTCGACAAGTATGCGGCATCCCTCTTTTACTCGGGGAGGGAGGTTTTCAGGGCTGAAGGCCTGAGGATAGGCGAGGAGAATCAGGTCCTGTGGCTGAACATGACGGGATACAGGCTGAACATCACAACCATTAACTTGGATGACGAGCCCGTGAGCGCCGATATAATCGTGGTGCTTGAGGGCGTCGGGAGAATCACGTCATTCAAGACTGGTGTGGATGGACGGGGGTCACTAGGAAGACTGCTCCCACTAACATACAGGCTTGAGGCCTATATCGATGATATGCCCATTGGCGTGGAGACTATAGACCTGACCGCTGATAAGAGCATGGTGATGAGGCTCTCCCTGAGAAACATATACTTCAAGATATTTGATAGGGATGGGGAGGCAGCTCTCGGGAACATATCGCTAACGCTCACGCATGGGAGATTCTCTAGGTCGGGCAGATATCTCGGGGATGGAACCCTGCTTGTAGGGGACCTGCCGCTCGGCGAGTACAGTCTAATCGTGACATATTACGGCTTCAAGGTCTTGGAGGATCATGTGGAGATCTCTCCAGAGAATAGGTTCTTCGAGCTTAGGGCACCCGGGGTGCTTGATCTCGAGCTCATATTCCTCGACTCCGATAAAAAGCCCTTGGGCCAGGGTAGAGCAGTAGTCTCCTTCAGCGGATACGAGTTTGAGGATGATATAGGGGAGGATGGGCGGGCCGTCTTCAAGAACCTGCCAAACATAACCCTTAGCATCGCGGCGTTCTATAGGGGTATAAAGCTCCAGATAGAGCCGAGCGAGATAGATCTCGTCAGGGATGATATGAAGGTGGCGATAACATGCTCCGTCCACAGCTTCGAGGCTGGAATCCTTAGAGGGGATGGAAAGCCTCTAGAAGAGGGGTTAGCCATGCTCTACGTCAATGACATGCTGCTCGAGACCTATAACCTAGCTGAGAAAAACAAGATACTCGAGAGGCTCCCCGAGGGAGATGTCAGAGTTGAGATAAAGTATAGGGGTAGGGACGCCGGCCTCTTTAACACGTATCTGGAGAAGTCAATGCTAGGTCTCGCGATATACTCTACAGTTTATCCTGTTGAGATCCTGGTGAGGAATCCGGATGGAGGGGCGGTCGGCGGCGCAAGACTCATCGTCGAGGATGAGATGGGCGTGATAGCTGAGGTAGTTAGCGGAGCTGATGGAATAATTAGGCTGCTACTGCCGGCGGCAGAGAACTATAATGCCATCCTAAAGATAGGCAACGAGACGTATGACTTCAGGCTTACTGTTGAAAAGTCGAAGTCATTGAGCTTTCTGCGCCCGGCTCCGTGCAAAATGGGCTTCGAGATGACGATCGCGGCGAGCGCCATAAACCTCATGATCTCGGGATACGCAATCTCAAGGCTTCCACGTGGAAGGCAGCAGCCTAGGAGGGAGCCGAGGAGAGCTAGAAGGGCTCCAAGGATCTAGAGGAGGGGATGATATCATGGCTCGGCGGATCTCGGCAGCCGACATCGCCCTCATAATACTAACCCTGCTACTGTTAATGGTGATCATCTACAGGGTCTCTGGAAATGTTACGCCGCTGCTGGTCGTCAAGTCGGGGAGCATGGAGCCAACGCTAAAGGTCGGGGACGTGATAGTGATAGAGCCGGCCAGCCCCGAGGACATAAAGGTAGGAGACGTGATAGTCTTCTGGAACCCCTGGTATGGAAACCTCGTGGTTCATAGGGTCGTCCATATAACAGAGGAGGGGGTATATACAAGAGGCGATGCGAATGCTGGAATTGATCCATGGTCTCCAGTCCCATACAGGAGCATCGTTGGAAAATGGACGGGCTTCAAGATACCATACTGGACCGGGATAGGATATCTATCACTATTCCTTTCGGGCGAGATCTATCCACCATATGGAATGCTTCTTCTTGTCGGCCTGATAGCCATTAATCTCTTTTTCGCCTTGAGGGGGCTTCTTCGCCGCGAGAGGGAGCCGGAGAGGGAGCCCGAATCTTCTCAGGAACAAGGTGAAGATGCTCCACCTGCGTGAATCCCAGCTTCTTGAATGTCTTCAGCCTGAGCCAGTATCTCGTGTTTATCTCGCCGACAACACCCTCCAAGCTCCTCTTGACCAGCCTCATTAGCTTCTCGCCCTCCTGATCCAAGTCGAATAACAGGATTACGCTTCTAACGCCTCTCGCCTCAAGCCTCCTCCTCAGCTCCCTAATGGATTTGACCGGTATTATCTCTCCCATGATCCCGAGGATCCTGAGACTTCTAGCGTCTCTCTCGCCCTCGACAATTATCGGAACACCATCCTCAGAATCCCTTCTAAGCTTCTCGACTAGCTCCTCGAATTCTTCGAGAAGCTCGATCCTCCTATACTTTCCGATTATCAGCAACCCACCTCCGGCGATCTAAGCTATTGGCCAGGCAAGCTTTAATCATTTTTTGATATCAAGTTAGGGGCTTAACATGGTTATAACACCGCCTAAACACATACGGCCGTATTACTAACGGCTTTATCTCCACACACGCCCCTCCCCTCTCAGGAGGTGGTTGGGGTGAGGGTTGTAACAGTTCATCTCCCAGAAGCATACATAGAGGCAATAGATCAATTAGTTAGGAGGAGGCTCTATCCAAACCGGGCCGAGGCAATTAGAATGGCTATTAGAGATTTCATAATGGAGGAGGCAATGAGGGGTGAATGACGACCTACTCTTCTTCGGGAGAGACTTCTCCGATGACGTGAAGATAACGTTGATAGGCGTTGGAGGGGCTGGCTGTAACACTGCTGATAGAGTTCTCGCTATGAAGTTGAAGGGAGTAAAGATCGTGGCTGCGAACACCGATGCACAGCACCTAGAGCTCATCAACGCTCATGAGAAGATCCTCCTTGGCAAGGGCACGACGAAGTTCCGGGGGACGGGCGGAAACCCGGAGCTCGGGAGAGCCGCTGTAGAGGAGTCCATAGACGAGGTCAGGGCGGCGCTGGAGGGCTCGGACATAGTATTCGTGTCGGCGGGGCTCGGCGGCGGCACAGGAACCGGCGGAGCACCCCTCGTCGCCGAGATAGCTAGGGAGCTTGGAGCGATCGTGATAGGGGTCGTCACGCTTCCATTCAAGTTCGAGGGAAATGTGAGGAAGAGGATTGCGTTGAAGGGCCTTGAGGATATGCGGGAGAAATGCCACACGGTTGTCGCGATAGACAATAACAAGCTGCTCGAGCTCTATCCGCAGTATAGCTTGAAGGCAGCATTCAGCCTCGCGGATGAGGTGATAAGCAACATGGTGCTGAGCATAACGGAGTCGATCGCCAAGCCCAGCCTGATAAACATAGACTACGCTGACTTTAAGACCGTTATGAGCAGGGGGAAGCTCGCGGCACTCGGGATAGGGAAGTCATCGACGCCGAATAGGGCTGAGGAGGCGACCTTCATGGCCCTCCAGTGCCCGCTCCTCGACATAACCTATGAGGGCTTGTCGGGCGCGATAATCCATGTCTCGGGCGGTGATGATATGAAGCTCAGCGAGGCTGCGAGGCCGGCTGAGATAGTCTCGGAGCTCATGGGCGAGGAGGCGCTGGTGATCTGGGGCGCGAGGATAGACAGCTCGCTCGACTCAACGCTCGAGGTCTCGCTAATCCTGACGGGCGTCGAGAGCACAGAGCTCCTCAAGGCAAAGGAGGAGCCGAAGCCGCTGGAGGAAGACGAGATAGAGGAGATACTCGAGGATCTCGGAATAAAATCCATCTAAATCATTTTTTCAACCTCTCTAAAAGCTTCCGCACCTGCTCCTCAACCTCCTCACTTGTTATTTTTCTGAAGAGGGGCTTAGGCTCGTTTATTCTGTGCCCTGGCGGTATCATGGCCTCGGCATCACTCCATCTAAGCTCTGACACTCTTTTCCCGATATTCATGTAATCGAGGATCTTCTGGGCCGTGAATGGGAGGTAGGGCGCCGAGATGACAGCAAGCGAGTAGACTATTTGGCAGAGCACGTAAACAGGCGTCCCAGCCTTCTCCGGATTACTCCATGGCGCCTTCTCATTCATGTAGGCGTTGCCCTCCTGCGCTAGGTCGAGGATGGTTCTCAGCCCCTTCCTGAACTCGCATGCCTCAATATGCTCCTCGAGTATCCTCGCATACTCTATTCTCCGGCTAAGCATCTCCTCATCCCGCTTATCCATCTCCCCAGGCCGTGGGATGACCCCGCCCATCTTGGAATAAGTGAAGCTTAGAACCCTGTGGACAAAGTTTCCATATGTGCCGATGAGCTCGCCGTTTATCTTCTCGGCGAAGTCCTGCCACTTGAAGTCCGTGTCCCTCGTCTCGGGGGCTATTGCCGCTGCATAATACCTGATTATGTCAGGGTCATATCTCTCGAGCAGCTCATGGAGCCAGACAACCCATCCACGGCTGGTTGAGAGCTTCTCGCCCTCTAGGTTCACGAACTCGTTGACAACCACGTTGTATGGCAGTATATAGTCTCCGTGGGCGATGAGGAG
Source organism: uncultured Nitrososphaeria archaeon (assembly GCA_964637915.1). Lineage (GTDB taxonomy): Archaea > Thermoproteota > Nitrososphaeria_A > Caldarchaeales > Wolframiiraptoraceae > Wolframiiraptor. Next base: position 6,117 of record CAZWXN010000034.1, read on the forward strand.
CGCCGGGAAGAGGATTGTGTGGAAGAAGAGGTTATCCTTGCCGATGAAGCAGTATAGCTTGACATTCTTATTCATCCAGAAGCTCTTCCACCTCTCGGGGTCGCCCACAATATTCTCGGCCCAATCCCTAGTCGCCGAGATGTATCCGAGGAGGTTCTCGGCCCAGTTATAGATCACCTGGCCCTCGGCTCCGGGGAATGGCGCTGGAGGCCCCCAGCTATAATCCCTTGTAATATCCTTGTCCCTTAGCCCCTCCTTCTCGAGCCAGGCGATGGTCTTGTTATATGTGGCCTTCCTCCAGAACTTCTTATCCCTAACATACTCGAGGACCTTTTCTGTCAGGGCGCTTAACTTGAGGAAGAAATGGGTCTTCTCCCTTATCTCGGGCTTCGATCCGCATAGCGAGCACTTGGGATCTATTATCTCGAAGGATTCATACCATGATCCGCAGACCTCGCAGACGTCGCCATACTGGCCGGGCGCGCCGCACTTCGGGCATGTGCCGATCACAAACCTGTCAGGGAGGAAGATCTTGCAGTTTGGGCACCACCACTGCTTGATCACCTTCGGGTAGATGTATCCCTTCTCCCAGAGCCTTAGATAAAACTCCCTGACAACCTGATAATGTATGGGCTTGCTCGTCCTAGAGAAGATGTCGAAACTTATCCCCAGCCTCTCGAAGACCTCCTTCTGGATCGGGTAATACATGTCGCAGAGCTCCTTCGGCGTCACCCCCCTCCTCATAGCCTCTATCACTATGCTGCTTGCATTCTCATCCGTCCCGCAGACATAGACAACCTCGGCCCCCTTCATCCGCTTAAACCTAGCAAAGACATCGGCTGGAAGATAGGCTCCAGCTAGGTGGCCAAAATGTCTAGGAGCATAGGAATACGGGAGAGCCGCCGTAACGAGAACCTTCTCCCCGAGCTTCACACACCCCTTTCCTAAAAAGAAGCTGACTTAATAAACCTAAATAAGTGTAACATTAAATTCTAAAATTTTTGGAATTGCAAAAAGTGGGGGAAGCCAGCTTTTAGCCCTACGTTCTGGGCCTTGAGAAGTATTGTTGAGGAACGTAGCACATTTTTAAGCATTAACGCTTATAACCGGGCATCTAAGCCCATATCCGAGGAGTCGTGGGATGGCGCCGGAAGCTCTTCCCGAGCCTCCCAAGCCAGGAATCTGGAGCTATCTAAAGGCGGTTGGCCCCGGAGTTATCCTCGGATCAATGGCGATAGGAAGCGGCGAGTGGATCCTCTTTCCAGCAATTGTCGTGAAGTATGGCCCATATCTGCTCTGGGCAGCCCTCCTCTCCTGCATAATACAGGCGGTTGTCGCCGTCGAGTCGATGAAATACGCAGTATATAGTGGTCAGCCAATCCACAAGGCTTACCAGAAGCTTCCCCCAAACCCGCTTACATGGGCATGGGCCTGGACACTTCTCATCTTCATCCCGGTGATCTGGCCGGGGTGGGCCGCAGCCTCCGCCACCGCGATAACAGCGCTGCAACTCGGCCGTCTCCCAGGGCCGCAAGACGCATACCTCGTCCTAGCCTGGGGGATAGTGGCTCTAACCGTCGGGCTGCTCGTGATACACTTCGGCAGGAAGATCCAGAGGACTCTCGAGCTCGTTAGCTGGCCGATACTCATACTTCTCGTAGCCACGATAATCGCCGGCGTCGTTATAGCCGCGTCACCGCAGGCTTGGCTCGAGGTCCTAAGCGGGTTCGGGGGCTTCCTAAGGCCGAGACTCGGCTTCCCGCCGCAAAGCGATATAAATTGGTATATGATCGCCGCGGCGATCGCCTATATTCCAGCGGGCTTCGGCTTCAATCTCTTCATCTCCAGCTATGCCAGGGATAAGGGCTGGGGCATGGGAAGCAAGGCCGGCTACATCTCAGGCCTCGTAGGAGGGAGCAAGGTGGAGCTGAAGGCGGATGAGATACCCTTTGAGGTGAATAACCAGGAGAATCTAAGAAGATGGAGGGGATGGCTCAAGATAGTTAGGCTCGACTCCTATGTATTCTTCTCCGGGATAACAATGGTGACCGTGATCTTGACGAGCGTCATGGCATATGCCCTGCTTGTGCCGAGAGGCCTCGCGCCGATGGGCTTTCAGGTGGCAGCAGCTCAGGCAGAGGCGCTCTCAGCGGTTCTCGGCTGGGCAGCATGGGTAATAGTCCTACTTGGAGGCTTCTGGGCCCTCTTCGATACACAGTGGGGGATAATGGACTCCGTCGCGAGAACAGTAACCGACAACTTCTGGTTCGCGAGCGAGCGGGTCAGGAGGATGACCGGGGGAGACCCGAGGAAGATGTATTATGCGGCGGTCTACGCCATCTACGCATTATCGGTCACAATACTCGTCATCTCGACGGTCTATAAGCTGGCGGAGCCCTATCACCTCTCAGCGACCGGGGCCGTTCTCGGGCTCCTCGCGCTGACGCTCGCGCCAATCTTACAGCTGATAGTCAGCAACAGGATCCTGCCGAAGCCTCTTAGACCGGGCATCGTGACCAACATAATCCTCGCAGTGGGAGCGGTCTTCTACGGCTTCTTCATAGCCGCCGTGGTCCTCCAAATGTTCTTCAAGATAACGCTCTAAATCCCATCATATTTTCCCAGCCTATTTTTCTGGAGGCGGCTAGCTCCCGGTTTCCGGATACTCAACCTCGATAACGGACAGGTCTATCTTGAGAGGCCTTCTACCGAGGATCTCCGCTATATTGGGCTCGGTCCTCCCATCATCGCCATCTATGAGCTCCTTTATGTATAGGCCGCCCTGAGCCTTGATCCTGAACTTGACGACGCGGTCGCCGAGCTTCTCAGCCTCAACATAGTAGACCTTCTTCTGCCTAATCTTGTCAGCCCTCCTCCTCAAAACCCTCTTCGGAGTCCTCTGATTTATCACGATATCCCTGAACATCTTCATAACCTGTTTCAGCGCCTCCTCATCCACATCGCCATCAAACTCAACCATGGCCTCATAGGTCTTCGACGCTATGGGGGAAAGGTTCTTCAATATCCTCAGCTCCCTCCTACCCGAATACTCTAGGTTCGAGATCTCCACTTTCCCCCTCGCGCCCTCATTTACAATCTTCTCCAGAAGCGTTAAGTCAACAAACCTCTTTCTAGGATGTTTTAGCTCTAGGATGAATGGCCTGCCGGTTCCTGTGACAGTGGCATCAACATCCTCCCTCCCCGCGCCATGAAACTTGTAGCTCAGGGCCTCGAAGAGCTTGAGGGCGGGCTCACCTATCAGCTCGCTAACAGACTCAGGATACTCCCTCCCAGTATAATTGCATCTCCCGCATCCACGGCCCCAGCAGTATCTACAATACCAAGGCGTCTGAGGTATATTCTTCTGGAGCTTCCTATATAGCCCCTTGATAAAGAGGGGGTTAACCTGCAGCTCACACGTCCCGGAGAATATGTCAACGAGGATGACGATGTCCGGGTTCTGATACTCAACCGGGACCTTGAACCTCCTCTGGAGTGCCGAGCCAACGCCCCTCGTGATATCCTCCTTGATATCCTCCCCTGTATCTATACTGAAGGCTGCTCTGAGCTCGTCCTCTCTCTCCCTCACATCTGCTGGAACCTTAGCCCCAACTAAGAGGTTTCTGAACTCGTATTCTCTCAGCTCCTCTGCGGCCTTCTCGGCAACCTCCTCCATCCTCCTCCTAGTCAGGATCCCACCGCAGATGTAGCATGGAGACTGCTCGGGCGGCTCCTCGCCAAGCGCTTGCAGGGTCTTCACCGCAGGGCTGAAGCCTGTTGAAGCAAGCCTTCTCAAGATCTCCGGCGTCTCCCCGGATTCCTTATGCCGGGTGAGGCTCCACATGGTGAGGATGAGCTTCAGCGCCCTACCCTTCTCATCATTCCCAGCACCATAGCATAGTGAGGAGAATTGTCTACCAAGGCAATAATCGCAGAGAGGGTAGGCTAGAAGCAACCTCTCAGCCTTCCCCAAAACCTCGGCCAGCCCCTCGAATGACAACCCCGGCGTGATGATCCCGCAATTATCCTAATAACTATAATCTTGGGAGGATGGTTATCCCAATCCCCGAAGGCCTGCAAGCTTATGGGGCGCCTTCTTCGCCCTCTTAATGAGCTTCCTTGTCAGCTTATACTGTCTCAGGAGGGCCTTGACATCGCCCTCAGATACTCCGGCGCCTCTCGCGATCCTTCTAACCCTCGAGGCATCGAGTATATCCGGGTCATTTCTCTCCTCCGGCGTCATGGACTGTATTATCGCCCACCACTTTTCGATCCTCTCCTCCGCCTCCTTGAGGGCGTCCTGCGGGATGTCGGGGAGCCCGGGCAGCGGAAGCCTCGATAAAAGCTTCGAGAGGGGTCCCATCTTCCTAACCTCCCTCAACTGCTTAACGAACTCCTCGAGCGTGAACTCCCCCCGGAGCATCTTCTTCGCGCGCTCCTCGCTCACCTCGATCTCAGCGAGCCTGATCCTTTCAAGCAGCCCCTCCAAGTCGCCTATGCCGAGGAGCCTGCCCACATATCCCTTCGGGTTGAAGAGCTCGATCTCCTCCAACTTCTCACCAGTCCCGATGAACTTTATCTTGGCACCTGTCTCCGCGATCGCGGATAATGCCCCTCCACCCCTAGCCGAAGTATCCATCTTCGTCAAAACTATTGACCCGACGGGAGCCGCCTGGTGGAAAGCCCTGGCATGCTCTCCAGCAGCCTGGCCTATCGTGGCATCAATGATGAGCATCACCTCATCGGGCTTAATGCTCTCCTGAAGCACCCTCATCTCCCTCATGAGATCCTCCTGGCTCTTATGCCTCCCAGCAGTATCTATCAGGATAACATCATAGCCCTCCTCAGAGAAGCGCCTCACACCATTCCTCGCGATCTCAACCGCATCATAGCCCTCATGAAAGACGGGGATGCCCCTTCCATCAAGAAGCTGCTTAAGCTGCTCATATGCTCCAGGCCTATAAGTGTCAGCGCAGACAACCGCAACCCTATAACCCATCTTCTTGAGATAATATGCTATCTTCGCGATACTCGTGGTCTTCCCAGCCCCCTGAATCCCGACAGCCATTATAACATATGGCCTCTTAGTGATCCTTATCTCGGCGGGCTTCTCGCCGAGAAGTCTTACAAGCTCCTCATAGATGACCTTGATCACGTAGTCCCTTCTCGAGATTCCGGGCGGCAGCTCGCCCGAGAAAGCTCTCTCCCTAATCCTATCTGAGATCTTTTTGACAAGCTCCACGTTGACGTCAGCGATGAGGAGCGCTCTTTGAATATCCCTTATAAGCTCCTCAACAGTCCTTTTATCCACGGTCGCGGCTGACCTGAACTTGCTCAGAGCACTTCGCAGCATCTCAGGGAAAGACGGCATGAGACCCACGTTAACAAATACAATCCCAGTATTAATATTACTACTCCGAGGCACCTCAATCAAAGAAACTCGAGGAGGGGTGATGAAGCCAAGAATTATCCAGACGCCATGAGTTTCTCGGCGAGCTCGAAGGCCTCTCGAGAAGAGACTCCCTAACGGTGCAGGCTATATGGCCGACCTCTATCGTCTTAAGCTCCAGATACTTGAGGGCCGCGAGTAGAAGAAGTTGAATGGCGCGCGAGTGGCCCCTAAAATACCGATCCTGAGATTACCCCCCATAATAATGCAGTAAAGTATTCAATTTTCTCGTTTTTAAATCACTGTGTGAAACTGTAAATAAGAGATAAAAGTGGAGGTGGGGCTGGCCGACGAGCCCTCATAGCCATAAAAGGCCAGCGGGCCCCCTATAGTTGTACCATCCATGGATTCGTGGAGAATCCTCCATGGTGGAAGCTTTCCCTAACTTTACCGGTCTTCTATGGCTTTTACTACCCGCCGGCCGGCGGCTTTACTGTCGCAAGATATGCTATTCTCAGAGCCTTCAAGATTATCAGCTGTAGCCTGTATAATGCCAACCTCCTCGGCAGATGATTAACGACCTCAGCAACTTCATTTGAAACGCCAACACCTCTTCTAGCAAGTATGTAAAGGTTCGCCGCAAAACTTGAAATATGAGTCCTTAGTTTATGGCGATACCGGTTATTCTTACTTGGAGTAAATCCTAGCAATCCCTTAAGTCCATTTAGGGGGAGATGAAGTGGAAGCTCCAGCACCAGTATAGCCAGTTCAACACTATTTTTGACCCCAAGGATCTCGCAA
>CAZWXN010000035.1:0-11700 GCA_964637915.1 uncultured Nitrososphaeria archaeon
AGCCATTCTCGGGAGAACCAAGCTTGAGCCATTCTTCAATCCCCCCTCACGCTATCAAGGCCCCCTTGAGGGCTCTGGATGCCGCGACCACTGCTCCCAATAGCAACGTCCCAATGTACAGCTTAAGATGATTTGGATCCACTCCCGGCAGAAGGAATAGCCCATTAAATATAAGAACATAGACCAGCGCTCCGAGGAGCGTTCTATGAGGTCCTCCCATGCCACCCGCGAGAGGAGTTCCTCCGAGCACTATGGCCGCGAGCCCTCTTACAAGCTCACTGGGGTCGAAGTCTACCCTCGTCTGGCATCCAAGGTGAACAAAAATAGCTATTGAGCCAAGTCCTGTCAGCAGTCCGCTGAGCGTGAAGGCTAGTATCTTATATTTTTCCACACTTATTCCGGCAAGCTTCGCTCCCTCCTCATTCGACCCTATCGCACAGAAGTATGTGCCCAGCTTCGTGAAGAACATTATGAATAGGGCGAGCACTATTACAGGAAGAGCCAGCAGGAAAGGTGATGGAATATATGGTACCGGTGACTCTCGTAGGAAGTTATATGCGGGAACGGTTAATGTAAGAACTCCTGAGATATTCCTTACGTAGGTTGTTAGAAAGGCAAATACCGCGGTCACGGCGATCGTTAATATGAATGATGGCACCTTGGCCTTCACATGGATCACGCCGTTAAAGAGTCCTACCAGCAGGCCGAAGATCGGGTATATCATTATTGATGCTAGCCCCAGGTAAGGGTATAGTAGCCAGACGAGAGCTCCACCAAACATCCATATACCCATGTATGATACATCAATAGAACCGAGTAGTATCACGAAGGTCGGTCCAATAGCCAACATCGATGTAACAGCGAAGTTTTTCAGTAGGGCCACCAAGTTACCCGTTGACAGGAATTTATCAGGTACTAGCGCCGAGAATATCGCGACTAGCGCAATTATCGCCCATACGGCTGGATTCGCCTTTACCAGCCTCCATATGGATGTCGCGATAACTGAACCAATTCTCAGCCCTTCTAACCCACTCTTCATAGCTCCATCAGCCTCCTGAACTCTTCATTTGTGTATACTGCCTGTATAACTCCATCCCTTATAGAGATTACCTTGTCGCATAGAATGGCATACTCCTTCGGATCGTCGCTCACGAGGACCATCGCTATGCCATTCTTCTTCATCTCGAGTAGGACCTCGTATATTTCCTCTCTCGCCCCGACATCTATGCCTATCGTCGGATCCTCGAGTATGAGTATCTTCGGGCTCTTCTCGAGCCACTTGCCGACTGATACCTTCTGCTTATTTCCTCCACTTAACGAGTAACATTCGGTTTCTACGCTTGGTGCCCTTATCCTAAGCTTCTTCATTATCTTATCCGCCAACGATCTCTCTGCATTAAAGCTTATCACAGAGATTATCTTCAGCGGCTTCTTCGTGACTTTCTCAAAGTTCACTATTGAGACATTCTTCCTTATAGGCCAGAAGAGGAAAAGCTCCTTCCCGGTCTCGCCTGAGAAATATCCTATGCCCAGCTTAACCCTCGCATAAGGTTCACTTTTTAGCTTAACTTCTTTGCCATCTACGAGGATCTTGCCAGTGTCGGCGGCTATCTCTCCATATAGCGCCTTGGCTATCTCACTCTTACCGCATCCAGCCGGCCCAAATAGGCCAACGCACTCCCCCTCATGGAGATCAAAGGAGATGTTTTCGAAGTAGCCTTTTTTCGTCAGATTCCGCACAGATAAGACTATGCGCCTTCCTTCCACAGCGCCCACAGCATACACATATCTCGCCCATAAGTCATAGTAGGATTCCCTTCCAACAATCTCCCTGAAGATTTGATCCTCGGTAATCTTTTCCGATGAAAGATCATGATGTGCGACCACCTTTCCATCCCTCAGCACATAGATACGATCACTGAACTTCATCACTTCTGGGATTATATGGGAGACGAAGATAAATGAATTTGATTTCTTTAAGTTAAGAAGATAATTAAACAGTTCGTCTCTCTCCTCGAGCGAGAGAGGGGCTGTCGGCTCGTCAAGAATTATAACTGGCGGTATCTCCGACCCGCCATCCATCCCTACCATTAACCTGACACTCAATATCGCTCGAGCTATCTCAACCATCTTCTGAGTCGACAGCGGAAGCTCATACATGCTACTTGCTAGATCGCATTTTAACCCAAGCTCCTCAAAAACAGATTTGGCTAAGCCGATTATTTTCCCGAGCTGTAACCTCCCGAGCCTCGTAAACTTCTCCTCAAGACCTAGAAATAGAAACTGATAAACCTTCAAGTGTGGTATGACTCCCCTTTCCTGATAGACTATCGAGATTCCCCTACTAAGAGCATCTAAGGGATTCTTCGGGAATGGTACCCTTCTTCCCATGTGATACATCTCTCCGCTGTCCGGCTGATAGACCCCGACTAAGATCTTCATTAAAGTGGATTTTCCGGCCCCATTCTCGCCGACAACACTCACTATCTCGTTTCTCCGCACCATCATGTTAACATTGTCAAGCGCCCTAACGACTCTATCGAAGGTCTTGGAAACACTCCTGACTTCAAGAATAGGGTCTGAGGCACCCATTGGAGTCGCACTCACCCGAAGAATAAAAAGAAATTGAGAGTTAAAAAATATTTGGTGTATTTACTGTGTTCTATGGACGCTGTTAATCTCCAACCTTGCCCCAGAGTGGCTCTAGCTTTAATCCCTCGGTCTCAGCTGCCTTAATCTTCGCTTCGTTGTCGCTCCAAGTGTCCCAGTTGAGGTCGAGGAAGTACTTCATCGTTAATCCGAATTGCTTTCTGAAGGATTCGAGGTTCTCTCCTTTCGTCCTGTCCTCGGTGACCTTCATCCTGCCCATTAATGGAACATAATAGAAGTCGTTTGCTGTTAAGTAGTTCTTCGCATGCCTGTCGTATGTTAGGTTAAGCTCCTTACACTTGCCAACAGACAGCGTCCTGAAGTCATATGGGTACAGTTTGGACGGATAGACTTCACTGATCTTCAGGAAGTCTAGAAGCTTTGCTGCATCAACAACGATGAAGTTCGGGTGCCACCATAGGCCTGAGTTCTTAATAAGCTCCTCATTCTCCTCCTTGATGCCTGGTGTCGATAGGTTTAGAACCGTTGTAACCCATGGTGACTGGACCATCTCATCTCTCAGCGGATATGAAGCTCCAGTGACTGCATCATATGTATCGGCAACACGCTTTCCACCGAAATACTGGAACTCGGTCAGCGAAGTAACGAACCAAGCGCCCTTGATCACCTCCTCAACACAGGCGACAATAGCGTCCCTAGCGGCTGCAAAGGGCCCTATGTCAATCCCTCGCTCCTTGAATACTGAGACTGTGCCCATGGCCTGGTCATCATTGTGGCCCCAGACAGCTTCATAATCGGTTCTAACGGCCAGCGCATCCTCTCCAGCCTTTCTGCCTCCTGGATAAGCCCACTCACCCCAATAGTGCCCAAGTAGCAGTATGAATGGATACCTTCTCCAAGCGATCGAGATACCTTGGTTAATCAATGCTGTGGAGTCTGGGGCGATTGTCTTTGAGGACTGTACATGCAGGACCTTGCTCTTACCATACTTCCTCATCTTCTCGAAGAGTAGTGTCATGCAGTGGAAGCTCATTTCATCAGACATCGTGCTGAATTCTAGGAACCAATACGGGCCCCTGTCGCCGGGCAGTAGTGCTGGATCCCTGCACCATGCAGTAGCGGCGAACACCTTGTTAGCCTCACAGAGCCTGACTATCTCCTCCATAGCAGCGAGGGCTGGAGCCCAGTAAACGACACCTTTAGCTCCAGCCGCGATCAGGGAGTCCGTTGCCTCCACGGCCTTTAGGGCCTCAGCGCCAATCTCAATTCCCTTAAAGTCTAGCTCAAGCTGCTTGCATGCCTGATCCGCGCCCTGATAATCGTATTTCGGCGCCTCTTGAGCTAGGGTCCAAGTAACATATCCTACGAGGAACTTCTCGCCCGGCTTGCCGGTGGCATATCTCTGAGCCAGCTCCCTCCTCATCTCCGCGAGGCCAGGAGCTACTGGGGCTGCTGTCACCGTAGTAGTAACGGTCTCTCTCACAGTTGTGGTAACCGTCCGCTCTGCAGCCGCCACCGTAGTAGTAACAGTTGTCGGTACAGTCCTTGTTACGGTTACAGTCTCAGCGGGAGCTGCTGGCTTCGCGAAGTAGCCTACAAGCCCTCCCACAACAAGGCCCGCGACCGCAGCTCCGGCCACCTTAGCGGCAGTCCCAACGGCCTTCCTCCGCGTCATCTTAGCCTTTAGTATATCCAACCTCTCAAAATTCTCCTTCTCCGACATACCCATTTCTCGTATATAGTGCGAGATCAACCAAGAAATAAAGCTTCCTAATGCATAATGTTATGCCCGCGTTATCTAATGACAAATGACAGGCGATAAATGCTTAACTAACTTATTGGATTGATTCAATCAAGCAAGTATGGGTCTTATTAACGTGGAACTCGGTTTCCATTTAATTTATGCGGAAGGAAGACATACATTTAGATTGGAGTAGTTTCTCATCTATGTTTTGTGGATGACCTGCAATGTCTGAAAGAAGTTATATAATTCGTGATCCGTTCTTGCTACATCGTGAGGGTGTTCTTAGGTCTCGGGGTGAGAAGGCTAGGGAGGGGAATATTGAGGTAGCTAAGACTATGGCCGAGTTTCTGAGGAGTTCTCTGGGGCCTATGGGCATGAGCAAGCTTATGATAAATAAGTTCGGCGATGCCGCTGTTACGAGAGATGGCGCAGTTATACTTGACATGATGGACGTATATCACCCGGTTGCCAAGTTTTTGAAGGAGGCCGCCAAGAGTGTTGAAAGTAGTGTCGGAGATGGAACGAAGACAACGATAATATTGGTTGGAGAGCTTGTAAAGCGAGCTGAAAGATTGCTCCAGAGCAGGATACGGCCAGGGGTCATAGTTGGTGGATACAAGAGAGCATGCGAGATAGCCTTAAGATGTCTGAAAGGTCTTTCCAAGACGTTTGATATAAATGATTTAGAGATGATGAGAAAGATAATAAGGAATATGATTGGCACAAGGGGGATTGAGGGCGCTGTTGATCACCTCACCAATCTCGTTACTGAAGCCATAAATATTGTAATCGAGTTCAGGGGTAGTAAGGCTATCATAGACAGGGACTCGGTTCATATAATCAAGAAGCCTGGGAAGGACATCTTGGAGAGTGAACTTATCAAGGGAGTTATTATTGATAAGAGGCTAGCGCATCCGATGATGCCTAAAAGGGTTGTCGACGCGAGGGTCGCTGTGCTGGACATGGCCTTGAAGGTTGATCCGTTTAAGCATCTTCAGCCATATAAAAGAGAGATACATGTTGGCGGGAATGAGCTGGTTAAGAGATTCCTCGAGGAGGAAGATGAGATTGAGAAAAATTTTGTTAGGCGAATAGTCTCCACTGGTGCAAATGTAGTCATTTGTAGGAAGCGCATCGGAAGAGTTGCGAAATATGAGTTTGCGAAGGCTGGGGTTATGGCTGTTGAAAGGCTTCTCAAGGATGAGCGGATACAGCCTATTATAAGAGCTACGGGCGCGGTGAGGGCTGCGAATCTTCAAGATTTCAGGGAGGAAGATTTGGGGCATGCAGACTTAGTCGAGGAGCGAAAGATCGGAGGAGACCCCATGGTAGTTATTGAAGGAGGTAAGGCCTCTAAGGTGGCCACGATACTTTTGAGAGGTGACCCGCATCAGGCGGATGAGGCGGAGCGCGCGATAAAGGATGCCGTGGCTATGGTCTCCAACCTCGTCAATGAGCCAGCATACGTCCCCGGCGGGGGAGCCATTGAGGAGGCCCTCTCGATAGCTATTAGAAATGAGTCGCTTAAGTATCCGGGGAAGGAGCAAATTGCGATGCAGGCATTCGCCAATTCTCTAGAGGTTATACCCATTTTACTGGCCCGTAATTCTGGGCTCGATCCAACGGACATAATATCTGAGCTAAGAGCAAAGCATGTTGAAGGTATGCATGAGTATGGTATAGACGTTTACTCCAAAGATATTGTAAATGTTGTTGAAGCTGGCTTAATAGACCCCCTAATAGTCAAAGAACAAATCTTGAAAACTTGCACGGAGGTTGCCTCTATGATAATCAGGATAGATGATGTGATTGACAGGAGATATGCCAAAAGACATCGAGGGGAGATACCTTAACCCTAGCTAATATCTTGGGCTCCACGTATGCGTAATATTTATCTCTCATCACAATATCTAGAATCCCCGGTGAAATATCATGTCACCCCAGTATTTTATCGGAGTTGATATAGGGACTACTGGAACAAAGGCAACTATAATCGATGAAGAGGGAAGACAGCTCGCCATAGCCTACGAGGAATCCAAGCTCCATTATCCAAGGGTGGGCTGGGTTGAGCAGAAGCCTGAAGACTTCTACTCTTCAGCCGTGAACACTATAAGGGAGATATTGAGGAAGTCACAGGTGGATCCAAAAGATGTTGCCTCTATAGCCTTTAGCGGCCAGATGGCCGGCATACTAGGGATAGATAAGAACTGGGACCCTGTGATCCCCTATGACTCGTGGCTCGATATAAGATGCAAGAAATACATCGATATGCTCGCGGAGAAGTATGCTGATCTTTTGATAGAGGTTACCGGTGTTCCGCCCACAGTTGATCATCTTCCGAAGATGATGTGGTGGAAGCATGAGAGACCCGAGGTATTCGAGAGGATCTATAAGTTCACTGTTCCAGCGGTGTATGTTGCGGGCAGGTTTGCCGGGCTCAGGGGGGATGATGCCTTCTACGATTACACATATGTCACCTTCACGGGGCTGTTCGATATCAGGCGGATGGAGTGGTCTGAGGAGCTCAGTAAAACCTTCGATCTTCCACTTGATAAGCTTCCAAGAGTGGTGAAGCCTTGGGATATTGTTGGAGAGCTAACATCGGAGGAGGCGGGGAGACTAGGCCTCATTAAGGGAGTGCCTGTGGTTGCTGGGGCGGGCGATGGCATGGCATGCTCCCTTGGGGCAGGACTTACGGAGCCCGGAATATGTCTCGACATAGCTGGGACAGCCTCGGCGTTCTACGTGTCGGTCGATACGGTAGTACCTGACACAAAGTATAAGACACTGCTCCATCTTAAGTCCGTTGTCCCAGAGTTATGGAATATCGGCGCATATATCAACGGCGGAGGCCTATGTCTTAGATGGTTTAGAGATGAGGTCGCAAAAGATGTTAAGATCGAGGCTGAGAAGAGGGGCATAGACCCGTATAAGCTGTTAGATGAAATGGCCTCAAAGGTTCCCGAAGGGTCAGAAGGCCTCTTCTTCATACCGCATCTTGGTGGAAGGGCCTATCCGTATAACCCGAGGCTACGCGGCTTATGGATAGGATACACTTGGAAGCATACTATGGCACATTTCTACAGGTCGATTCTCGAGGGAATAGCCTACGAATATCATCACTACCTAAGGATATTGAGAGAGCTCTTGAGAAATGTGAAGATCACAGAGGTTAGGGGTATAGGTGGTGGGAGCAAAAGTCTGATCTGGAGCCAGATTAAAGCTGATATACTTGGAGTACCATATGTCTTGCTGAACCAAGAGGAGTTCGCCGCGTTAGCCCTCGCGGTTATTGGTGGATACGCGGTTAAGGCCTTTAAGGACTACAAGAAGACAATAAACGAGTGGGTGAAGCCCATTAAGCGAATAGAGCCGAGAATGAACATTCATGAGAAATATTTACGATACGCAGAGTTCTATGAAAAGCTGATCGCGAAATCGGATCTCCTCTTCGAGGGGCATGAACAACTAGTTGAAGAATAGTTCCTTTGTTTTGTTCTTTTTGTTCTTTCATTATGCGCGAGACTAGAGTCACCCCGAGGAAATATTTATCATTTTCGCGGGACCTTAATAACACATCTCTAAACTTATGATCTTAGATAAAGAAGATGTCGAGGGAATATTTATCACTAGGGGGTTTAGCGACCATCTCATGGTGAAAGATTATGGCATCTACAGACACTCAGAAGTGGAAGGGGGTCACGGGAAAACTTTTGAGGATAAATCTCTCGACCGGGAAGATCATAACTGAGGATATCCCCTTCCCTTGGATTCAGAAGTACTTGGGTGGTAGGGGACTTGCGGCGAGATATTATTATGAGGAGGTCGGGCCGAATGTTGACCCACTATCTCCGGAGAATAAGCTGATGTTCATGAACGGGATAATGACGGGCGTTCCAGCCTTCGGCTCAACGAAGTCGTATATTGTCGCAAAGTCCCCTCTTACTGGGCATTACTCAGTGACGAATGCTGGTGGATATTTTGGCGCTCACTTGAAGTGGGCTGGATATGATGGCATTATCATCGAGGGCAAGGCTAGCAGCCCAGTGTATGTTTCGATAATTGATGGGAATGTTGAGATAAGAGATGCAAGTAACTTTTGGGGGATGAAAACCACTGAAGCTCAGGACGCGATTAGGGAGGAAGTTGGCGACAAGCGGGCCTCCGTCGCCTGTATAGGTCCGGCGGGCGAGAAGCTCTCGAGAATCGCGTCAATAATGGTTGATCATTCAAGCCGTAGGGGAGGAGCTTTTGGGAGGGGTGGATTTGGCGCCATCATGGGCTCGAAGAACCTGAAGGGAATCGCTGTTCTCGGAACCAAGGGTGTGGAGCTTGCGAATCCTGATGACCTGCGAAACTACTTGAAGGAGCATATTAAGGATCTTAAGGAGACGACTGGAAACCATACAAAATACGGCACGCTCCAGTATGTTGGGCCGCTCTACGAACTTGGAGCATACCCACTTATGAACTTTACTAGGACAAGGGTTGATGACGAGTCTCTAATGAGGAATCTCTACGCTGAAGTTATGAGGAGCCATTACCTTGCTAAGGATGTCGCATGCGTGAACTGTCCAGTTGCCTGTGGAAAGTTTCTAGAGGCGAAGGAAGGGCCCTGGACAGGTGCAAAGTGCAAGGTGGAGTATGAGACCCTTTGGTCACTCGGCCCACATTGTGGAGTCTTCGATTATAATGCCATAATAGCTGCTCACCAACTGGTTGATGAGTATGGTTTTGACGGGATATCGGCTGGTTATACCGTCGGGTTCGCCATGGAGCTCTATGAACGCGGCATAATAGATAAGGAGTTCACCGGGGGTATCGATCTGAGGTTCGGGAATAGCGAGGCTGAGATCCAGCTACTTGAGCTCATGGGTGAGAGGAGGGGTGTTGGGGATATCTTCGCAGAAGGCTCCGTCGCCGCTGCTGAGAGGATTGGAAAGGACTCGATAAGGTATGTTATGCACGTTAAAAGGCAGGAGTTCGCCGCGTATGAGCCGAGAGCATTCTATGGCATCGGGCTAGCCTATGCAACCTCGTCAAGGGGCGCTTGCCATAACGTCGGCGGCTGGACCATTAGGGACGAGCTCCTCAAGCCGAAAATTGACAGATTCGCTATCAGAGGCAAGGGCTTGCTTGTCAAGACGCTGCAAGATGTCAGAGCGTACATAGACTCGATCGCGTTATGCACGATACCTAGGCGGTCGCTAAACCTAACGGATGACCCAAGCCCCGAAGTCGTGAACTATATCACGGGCGCGGGGCTTACTGGGAGGGATCTCATAATCGCTGGCGAGAGGATCTACACGTTTGAAAGGATGATCCTGAATCACGAGGGCGTAACTAGGAAGGATGATGTGCTGCCGCCTAGGATAATGTATGAGCCGGTGCCGGATGGGCCTGCTAAGGGGCATAGGATCTCGCCCGCGATGCTCGACTTCATGCTCGATGAATATTATGAGGCAAGAGGCTGGGACTCGAATGGCGTTGTTAAAGAAGAGACTAAGAAGAGGCTCGAGATAATCTAATGCGAGGTGGATGAGATGGGCTCGGAATCCCTTTCAAGGGCAACCACCATAGATCTGAAGAATTTTGTGATGACCCCTGCTACCCGCAAGAGAGAGGTTAAGCTCAGCGAGCTGAAGGAATACTTCAGCGATCCTGAGGCAGCTGACAAAATCCTCTCATCCGGTAAGGACCCGATTGTCTACGAGTATTATGAATATGTTGTCGAGGAGTCCGCAGGTCATTTAAGCCTCGGGTTGACGATAATTTATCCAGGGAAGGTTGGGAAGGAGTATTTCATGACTAGAGGACACTTCCATCTAAAGCCTGCCGCAGAGTTCTATTACGGGATTCGTGGTAGGGGGATGCTTTTAATACAGAGCGAGGATGGTAAGGTTGAGTATGTTGAACTTAGACCCGGGGTTATCGGCTATGTTCCGCCAGGCTGGGGTCATAGAACGATAAACACGGGCAGGGGTAAGTTTGTGTTCTTCTTCGCCTATCCATCAGACGCGGGCCACAATTATGGGATAGTGAAGGAGAAGGGATTCGCGAAGATAGTCATCGAGGAGAAGGGTAAGCCGAAGGTTGTTGACAATCCCAAATATACTAGCTCAACGATCTAGATGCGCTCCTTATTTTCTTCTGAATCTAGCTTCGATTTTTGATTTCTAAGGCTTCATCAATACTCTAAGACCTTCTCCTCTTAGCGCTGTCGAGAATGCTTCTAGGCCTTCTTTTAGCCCGAATATGTGGGTTATCAGGGGCTTAACGTCAATAACTCCGGCCGCGACCAGCTCCAGAGTTTTCTTGAACTCATATGGTGTCTGCATTGATGTCCCGAGGACAACTATCTGCTTATAGTGTATGATGTTCGTGTTTATCGGAACCTCCTCTTTTCCGGCTGGCAGGCCCGCGAAAAAGTTGATTCTCCCACCTCTCGAGACTATTCTCAGCGCATCCTTCTGCGCGGCCCCAGCGCCGACGGCTACTATGACCGCATCAGCTCCCTTGCCTCTCGTTATCTCCATCACCCTCTTCTCGATATCCTCCTTGGCCGAGTTTATCACATAATCCGCCCCAAACTCCGCCGCAATCTCGAGCCTCCTCTCATCGATCTCGCTCATAATAACCTTCGCCGCCCCAAACGCTTTTGCGAGCTTCAAGTGCATGAGCCCTATCGGGCCTGCGCCTATTATCGCGACCACGTCGCCCGGCCCTATCATGAGCTTCCTCTGGCCTCGGAAGCAGGCTGCAAGTGGCTCAACCAGCGAGGCCTCCTCATAACTAAGGTGACTAGGTATCTCAAGCACACCTCCAACCTCGAATGCTTGGCCGGGAATGGCCACATACTCGGCAAATGATCCATCAACATCGATGCCTATCGCATATCTGCTCGGACATAGAACATGTTCTCCCTCGAGGCAATATTCGCATCTGCCGCAGAAGATATTTGGATTAACAACAACACGCTTACCAACATATTCTCGATACTTCTCGCTCGCCTCAACAATTTCTCCAGCAAACTCGTGGCCCAAGGTTATGGGAACCTTGGTCCTAGCGCCAGTCGTATAAGCCTTTATATCCGTCGCACAAATCCCGGTAGCTCTAACCCTGAGTATAGCTCCATCACCCTCAAGCCTCGGCACATCAACATCCTCAAGCCTAAGATCCTCCTTACCATAAAGTCTTAACGCCAACATATCTAATCCGCACCTTCCACAGGGGACGTCTCTTAAAAAAGTTTCTAAAAGAAGGGAACGTAAGAGGGGGAGCGTCTTCAAGACCGCGCTCATAGGCCTCGAGAGCACTTTCGCCTGGATAGTAAGCGCCCCTCGTGG
>CAZWXN010000036.1:0-11577 GCA_964637915.1 uncultured Nitrososphaeria archaeon
TGTCGTCACGTCATTCACGAGGATGCCGGAGTCGGAGTTCATAGAGTACATAGATGAGATCGTCATCCCGATGATAATCAGGAGTAGGAGGGAGCATGGGGAGGAATGAGGGCTGCATCGGCCCCGGGGAAAGTAATACTATTCGGCGAGCACTTCGTTGTTCATGGGTCTCCGGCGATCGTGGCCTCAATAGATCTCAGGGCAACAGCGATCGTTGAGCTTGCGGGATCGGGTGGTGTTAGGCTGAGAGATGGATCCCGCGGCAATCCGGCGGTGAGGGCTGCCGAGCACATTCTAAGCAGGCTGGAAGCGAGCACGGGCCTCGTGATAGGGATCAGGTCCAAGATACCTCAGAGCGTTGGGCTCGGCTCATCGGCCGCGGTCGCCGCATCATCCTCGGCAGCAACACTCCATCTGCTGACGGGAAGGCTCGACCACAGCCTGATACTCGAGGCATCATATGAGGGGGAGAAAATAGTTCACTACATGCCATCCGGGATAGACACCTCGATCGCCACATTCGGTGGAGCCGGGCTCTACACGCGGTCGGATGGATATAGGAGGCTCGACATCGAGCTCGAGGAGATTCTAGTCGTGAACACCGGCAGGCAGAGGAGGACCGGGGACTTGGTGCTGAGGGTGAGGGAGTTCAGCGAGAAGAAGCCCGAGCTATTCAAGCAGCTTCTTGATGAGGCTGGGAGGATGATTATGGAGGGACTGGATTATCTGAGGAGCAGAGACCTAGAAAAGCTCGGGAGGCTAATGAATAGGAACCAGGAGCTCTTGAGGATGGTTGGGGTGTCGTCGTCGGAGATAGAGGAAGCTATCGCCGTATGCTTGGAAGCGGGAGCTTATGGCGCCAAGCTGACTGGCGCTGGCGGAGGCGGCTGCGTGATAGCTGTGGCGGACCCGGATAAGCTGGATAAAATAATCCCAGTGGTCTCGAGGAGGTTTGAGGTGTTTAGGGTCAGGCTTGGGGTTGATGGGGTTAGGATTGAGCATCCGTGATCTTCTTGTAGATCCTATTGACCTCATCGAGGAGCTGGATCGCGATCCTCTCCGCCTCACCGATGTAGCTTGACGGCCTTAGATCTGCCAGCCTGCTATACTCGTTCTCCGGCAGGTGGGTTCTCAGTATCTCGACAACCTTGTCCCATCCATCCCTAACCGCCCGTTGGATAAGCTCATAAGCATCCTCTACTCCGAGCTTCCTCAAGTAGACCTGATAGGCCTCTGCCAAGACCTCCGGATGCCCCTCGACCTCTAGGAGCATATCCTCTTTCCTAACGATCATCCTCTCTAAAGCTCCCTTCAAGTTCCTTATGCCGAGTATTGTCAATGAGAGCGGCATTCCATAGAATCTCTTGATTATCGAGTCGGATAGATCCCTCTGGAGCCTGCTCGAGATAAGCCTCCTCGCCATGTATGCTAGGCTCTCTGATGCCAGGTCGAAGGCTCCCTCAGCATTCTCGAGGAGTATCGGGTTGGACTTATGAGGCATTGTTGAAGAGTGTATCTCCTTCTCCCTTATCCCGAATACTAGGAGGCCAAGCGATGAGAGCATCCATAGATCCCTGCAGAGGTTCGAGAGTATGGAGTCTAGGATAGAGACCTTCAGCAGGTAATCTGAGATCCGGTCATGCGGCAGGATCTGTGTAGCTGCTGGGAAATACTCCAAGCCCATCCACTCGATAAATGATCTCGCGAACTCGATCCAGTCCACGTTTGGATAGGTTACCTTTAGGGCTGAGAAGTCTCCAACAGCCCCACCCAGCTTTCCGGGGAACTTGAAGGAGTATAGCTCCTCGGCAATCCTCGCCACCCTATAAGCATAGTTCGCTAGGAACTTGCCGAAGGTTGTTGGAACCGCTGGGACGCCATGTGTCCTTCCGAGCATCACCGTGTCAACATGCTCTAGGGCGAGCGATGATAAGGCCTCTATAAGGCTCACAAGCTCCGGGACTAATGCCTCCTGATTAAACTTGTGAAGCAGCCTAGAGAGCGCGAGATTATTCACGTCTTCGGAGGTTAATCCGATATGGATGTGTGGCGCGAGGATCCCGAGACCGTAATCATGAAGCTTCTCCCTGAGAAAGCTGATGAGGGCTGCGACATCGTGGCCGAGCGTCCTCTCAAGTTCCTTAACCCTCCTAGCATCCTCTATGGAGATCTCCTCTCCTATGACCCTTAGAACCTCCTTCCATTTCAGCGGCAGGCCGATTATCTTCTCGGACTCAACCTCCTCGACGAGCTTCGCCAAGTATTCTAGCTCGACCCTAGCCCTCTCCCTTATCAGCGCGTATTCTGAGAAGTATCTTGATAGGTGCTCAAGCTTTTCCCGATACCTACCATCTATCGGTGTTATTGCCTCTAAGGGATCCATCTACTTCTCAACCTCCATTCCAGCATCAGCCCCAATAGATATCAGCTTGATCGGCTTGCTCAGTAGATCCTCAAGGAGCTCCACGTATGCTTTGGCCTCATCGGGCAGGGCCTCCCAACCTCTCTTAGCGATCCTCCTCCACTCATCCTCGGAGATTTTCCCCCAGCCCTTAACCTCCTCATAGACGGGCTTAACTTTGCTGAGAAGCCTCACAGCAGGCGGGGCGATCTCCAAAGCCCTACCATCATACTCATACTCGACGCATATCCTGATCTTATCTAAGCCACTTAGAACATCGAGCTTTGTCAAGGCTATCCAGTCCACATTGCTTACTCTTATCGCGTATCTGAGAAGCGGGATGTCGAGCCATCCAACCCTTCTAGGTCTGCCGGTCGTTGTGCCATATTCCTGGCCGACCTCTCGGAGCCTCTCGCCCAGCTCGCCCCCAACCTCGGTTGGGAAGACGCCGGCGCCAACCCTAGTTGTATAGGCCTTCGCGACGCCGACCACCGCGCTTATCCTCGTGGGGCCGACGCCGCAGCCCGTGCACGCCGCACCAGCTATTGTATTCGAGGAGGTAACGTATGGATAGGTGCCATGATCTATGTCTAGCAGCGTTCCCTGAGCTCCCTCGAAGACAACCTTCCCACCCTCATCCAAGACATCATTCACATATAGCTCAACATCCCCAACATAGGGCGCTATCTTCTCGCCGATCCTCCTGAGGTTCTCGAAGTCGTCCGGCTCCTCTCCATGAAGCCTCTTCAGGATCTCGAGTCTCTCCCTAAGATCATCGGGGTTAAGTAGGTCCTCGATCCTAAGCCCCGTCCTCAGCGCCTTATCCGAGTATGTCGGCCCTATACCCCTCCTAGTCGTCCCAACAGCGCTCCCACCTCTAGCCTCCTCGATCCTTGAGTCGAGCTTCTTATGTATCGGGAGGACGACGCTAGCGGATCTACTTATCATGAGCCTCGCCTCGAGACCCATAGACCTCAGCATCTCAAGCTCCTCGAAGACCTCATCGAGATCAACGACTGTTCCTGATGCTATACATGGCCTCGCCCCAGCCGCCGAGCCTGCTGGAAGGATATTGAACTTCAGCTTTCTCCCCTCAATAACGACGGTGTGGCCGGCGTTCGCGCCTCCCTGAAACCTAACAACACAATCGGCATCCCTGGATAGCAGATACGATATCTTGCCCTTGCCCTCATCTCCCCACTGGAGTCCTACTATCACTATCCCCGGCATCCCTAGATCACTTCCACATCATGGGGATAGCTCTCCCTAACGCTGGCCGGGCTGATCCTGATGAAGATGGCGTTCTTCCTCAGTTCATCAAGATTTCTGGCGCCGAGATAGCTCATGCCAGACCTCAGGCCTGCCACGAGCCTCCTTACAACGTCCGAGGCCGAGCCGACATATGGGACATAGGCCTCAACGCCCTCAGCATAGTATGAGTATTCCGAGGCGTCTAGCAGGGCCTCCGCATCATCTCTCATCATGAACTCCCTCCCGAGCATGGCATACATCGAGGCCATGCCCCTGTATATCTTATACCTCCTCCCATTCTTCATCACGATTGTTCCCGGGCTCTCATCCGTGCCCGCTAGAAGCCTCCCTACCATCACGGTTGATGCTCCGGCGGCAAGGGCCTTCACGACGTCACCGCTCTCCCTTATCCCACCATCAGCGATTATCGGCACATCCATCTGCTCAGCGGCCTCCGCGCACTCCATTATCGCCGTGAGCTGCGGGACGCCGACGCCGGCAACAACCCTAGTCGTGCAGACGGATCCAGGGCCTATCCCAACCTTGACAGCGCTCGCCCCAGCTGATGCTAGATCCTCCACGCCCTCCCGCGTCGCCACATTCCCTGCAACAATCTCCACATCGTCACCATAGATTATCCGAAGCCTCTTCACCATCTCTATACACATCTCGCTATGGCCATGGGCTACGTCGACGACGAGCGCGTCCACGCCCGCCTCCACCAAGAGCTGAGCCCTCTCAAGCTCCCTCTCCTTGACGCCCACGGCGGCGGCGACTAGAAGCCTCCCCTTCAAGTCCCTAGAGGCATTCGGATAGGCCTCGCGCTTAACAAGATCGACGCTCGTTATTAGACCCTTAAGCCTCCCCTCACCGTCCACTATCGGCAGCTTCTCTATCTTATGGCTCCTGAATATCTCCCTAGCCTCCTCGAGCGAGACGCCCTCCCTCGCGACTATCATCTCACTCCTCGGAGTCATGCAATCCTTGACAAGCCTCCTATCATCCTCGAAGAGGACATCTCTCCTAGTAATAATCCCGAGCAGCTTGCCATGATCATCGACCACGAGGAGGCCGCTTATCCCCAAGAAGCTCATGAGATCCTTTGCATCCTTGATCGTGGCTTCAGGCCTTATCGTCGCGGGCTTCTCTATCACGATGTTCTCAGCGCGCTTGACCTTCGAGACCTCCTCAGCCTGCTTCTGGGGCGGCATGAACCTGTGTATGACGCCTATTCCACCCTCCCTAGCCATGGTTATAGCCATCTTAGACTCCGTCACAGTATCCATAGCAGCCGAGACGATCGGTATATTCAGCCAGATCCTCCTCGTGAACCTGCTCCGCGTATCAACCTCCTTTCTAGACCTTATGGAAGATCTTCTCGGAATAAGTAAAACATCATCGAAGGAGAGGCCGATGCGCCCTAAAATCTCCGCCACAGATTTCCCTCCGCGAAAACGACATGCCGAAATTTATTATTGATGCCGGGGGCTCAGCCATGCTCCATGAATAGCCTCCAGAGCTCGTCTAGGACCGGCCCCCTAACCCTCTCCTCTGAGCCATCCCTCCTCACGACAATATCCCCCTCCCTCCTCCCCCTCAGCTCCCCGATCACCCTAAAGCCTCGTATTCTTGATAGCCTCTTGGCAAGCCTTCTGGGAACAGCGGCGAGTAGGACGCCGGAGGAGATGAGCTTTAGGGGGTCGCATCCAAGGGCCTCGCATATTATCCTAGTCTCCTTGGCCACGGGGATGGCCTCCTCATATATTATGAAGGAGCAGCTGCTGGCCTCCGCGAGCTCATAGGCTCCGCCGATCAGGCCGCCCTCCGTGGGATCATGCATGGCGCTGGCAAGCCCTTCCCTGGCCAGCCTCAAAGCCTCTTTGACAATGCTTATCCTCCGGTAGAACTTCTCCGCTTGGGCCAGAACCTCATCTGGCACTCTCCCGGCAAGCATGCTCCTGAAGTCCGACGCTAGGATCGCGGTTCCCTCTATCCCAGCGGTCTTCGACATCACTAGAAGGTCCCCCGGCGTCGCGCCGGAGGACGTGATAGGCTTCCCAGAGACCAGCTCACCAATCATTTGGCCAACTATTATGGGCCTAGAGATCCCGGAAGAGACCTCCGTATGCCCTGTTACAACCGCCACGCGCAGGCTTCTACAGGCTCGATGAATATCGCGCGTTATCCGGTCGAGATCCCCCAAGCCATCCTCTGGGAGAAGTATTGTTGCCGAGAACCATTTCGGCTCAGCTCCCATGACCGCGACATCATTCGCATTCACGTGGACGGAGAGCCAGCCCGCCAGCTTGCTGGCCCCTGTTATGGGATCCATGGCCAATACGAGGAGCCCGCCCCCAACCCTAACAACCCCGGCATCCTCGCCAAACCTAGGCGGGACTATCACATCCCTCCTCCTATAGCCGAGCCTGCGGAAGACAAACCTCTCGAGAAGATCTCGATCAATCTTCCCGAGCTTTTTCATAGCTCAATCAGGCGCTGAGTCTTCCTAGTCTTCAATATTTTCTCCGCCCTCTTCAGGTCTTGAGGCGTCGAGACCCTGAAGAACATCCCAAGCTTCTCATCAAATATCTTGAGGCTCATGCTTGAGAGGTAGATCGCGCCGCCGATGCTCTTAACAGCCTCATCCATCCCGGCGCCGGGGTGGGAGCCTAAGAACTCCCTAATGGGCCTAGTCTGATAGGATGCCATCAAGTATATCGTGTTCCTCGCGGGCGATCTCGGCAAAACAGCCCTAAACCTCTTGGAGCACTCGAGAAGAAATGCGGCGAAATCCCTCGTGATAAGCGGGGCGTTCCCCGGGAGTATGAGCATCCTATCGCCCTGAATATTATCAATAGCGAACTCTATCAGCCTCCGATCATTAACAGCCTGCTCCTTGAACTCTATAATCTCCGCGAGATACTTCTCCGCGACCTCACTATAAACCTCCGGATCATCGCATTCGCCCACGAGTATCGCCAGCTCCTCGACATCATCCGGAACAGCATCCAATACATGCTCTATCATGGGCTTACCAGCTATCTTCGCCAGCCCAAGCTCACGCCCACACGACCTATCAATTCCAATATAGATCACGGCGGAAGCTCTATTCATGAAACTCCCACTTACAGTCTATCATCCAATAGCGGGGAATATTAATCGTTACGCAACCTCCCGGGGGAAGCTCGAGCGGCGCCTAAAGCCTGTGGGTGGAACTGCTTATATTTATGCCGCATGACAATATTTACTCTTTGATGGCCTATGGGCGGGCCCCTCTTTCTCGGGACTGATGTCGGGACCTTCGGGACAAAAAGCGTCATAGTGGATGCGTCTGGGAGGATCTTGGCGACATCCTTTGTTGAGTCGGATATACTGATTCCCAATCCGGGCTGGGCGGAACAGTGGCCCGATGTCTGGTGGAACGTCTATGTCGAGAGCATACGCGGAGTCCTCCACGCGGCTAAGGTTGATCCCGCAGATATAGTGGGCATCTCGATAAGTGGCTTATTCTCGGGAGCTGGAGTACCTGTTGATAAGGAGTTTAAGCCAATACGCCCCGCAATAATTTGGATGGATAGGAGGGCTATTGAGGAATGTGAGTGGATTAGGAGGGAGATAGGGGAGGATAAGATCTTCGAGAAGACCGGGAACGTCGTCGACCCGTATTACGGCTTCCCGAAGATACTCTGGATAAAGAGGCATGAGCCGAAGAACTGGGAGAGGATATACAAGCTCATGACGATATATGGCTACATAATCTACAAGCTCACGGGCGTTAATTGTATAGACCACTCGAGCGCCGGCAACATCGGAGGAATATATGATATTCATAAGAGGGATTGGGCCGAGGACTTGATGGAGGAGATGGGGATCCCGAGGGACTTCTTCCCTGAGAAGATAAACTGCTCAAAGGATATTGTTGGCGAGATCACGGATGAGGGGGCTAAGGCGACGGGCCTCAAGAAGGGGACTCAGGTGGTTGCTGGCGGAATAGATGCCCCCATGTCAGCGCTCAGCGTCACGGCGCTAAACGATGGAGACCTAACATCCATGATCGGGACATCGATGTGTAATGGAGTCATCCAGGATGAGCTTCGGCTGTCGAAGAAGATCGTGACCTTGCCACATGTAGCATATGACCTGCAGAAGGTTTACTCGCACTCTGGGATAGCGACGGCCGGCGCAATAATTCGATGGTTTAGAGACATGCTATCACAGCACGAGAAGCTGGTCGCGGAGGGCTCGGGCATATCAGCATACATGCTCTTGGACAAGATGGCTGAGAAGATCCCGCCGGGGGCCGATGGGCTCGTCTTCACGCCTCACATGATGGTTGGCGAGCGAGCGCCCTTCTGGAGCCCAAACATGAGGAGCTGCCTCTTCGGCCTGAGGCTATCACATACCAAGGCCCATATCTATAGGGCTTTCCTGGAGGCAGTTGCATACGCGCTTAGGCATAGCATAGAGGTTGCCCACGAGGCTGGAATACCAATAAAGAGGATAATCTTGGTGAATGGCGGCGCGAAGTCCCCTGTCTGGAGGCAGATAATGGCCGATGTTACCGGGCGGGAGTTGAGGTATGTCGAGCCGGCTCCAGGAGCCCCGCTTGGCGACGCGCTGATAGCAGGCGTGGGGACGGG
The DNA here is from genome assembly GCA_964637915.1 of uncultured Nitrososphaeria archaeon. Classification (GTDB taxonomy): domain Archaea; phylum Thermoproteota; class Nitrososphaeria_A; order Caldarchaeales; family Wolframiiraptoraceae; genus Wolframiiraptor. The sequence goes on from CAZWXN010000036.1 coordinate 8,293, forward strand.
ATACCTGAAGTATGAGACGATATATGAGTGGGTTTCCGTCGAGAATGTTGTGAAGCCGAACCCGGAGAATGTCAGGATATACGACAAGTATTATCAGCTTTACAAGAAGCTGCATGAAAGCTTGTTGGAGTGCTATGAGCTCGCCTCAGAAATAATGTCCTCCACGCAGCCTTAAGGCGCCCATACACCTTAGAAATATCCGCCCCAACACTCCCCCCAATTTTTGGCTGCTTCATCATAGTATCCTTGGAATTCTTCTGGAATTCTCCGCGTCTTATCCTAGAAGGCGCTTCTACAAATCTCTAAATAGGTAGTGATGCAAGAGGGGCGGTTGAGTGGTCATAGATGAGGTTTTGGGAGCTGTTTAGGCGCGAAAGCCCTCAACCCCAGCAGCAGAGAAGCCTAACGTTAAGCCCTAGGATAAACGATGTCATAATCCAGCTTAGAGTCCAGTCTGAGAAGCTGAAGAGGGCTTATCAGAGGCTGGTGGCAAGAGATAGAGAGCTATTCGAGGCATGTGTAACGGCTGAGCAGGAGCTGGATAGGGATAGAGCGACGATATACGCAAACGAGATAGCCCAGCTTCGGAGGATGAGTAGAACAATCCTGAGAAGCCAGATATCCCTCGAGAAGGTGATCCTGAGGCTGGAGACGATAAAGGACTTCGGGGATGTCATGAACGTCCTAGCGCCCGCCACGAGGATAATCAAGCAGATCCAGACGGATCTCTCGGGAATAGTCCCCGAGGTTGCGCACAACCTTGAGGTGATCGATGAGATGCTCGAGAGCTTGATGGTTGAGGCTGGAAACTTCACGGGAGCAATGACATCGGTAACAGTTGCCGACAGGGAGGCTAGGAAGATCTTGGAGGAGGCGGCTGAGATCGCTGCCCAGCGGATGAGCAAGCAATTCCCAGAGCTGCCCGAGATAGGCTCCGAGACTACGGAGAACTATAGGTCCCAGACATCGAATACTCCGTAAAGCTAGTGAGCAAAAATTCGTGAGAGTGGGCTAAGGCTGCTGAGCCGGCCTTTGACCATACCTTTTTTTCTTAAACTCTCTCATGTATTCTATATCAGCTTCTGTAAGCTCCTCCGGCTTTCCGAGAAGTAGTGCGAAGATCGCTGACTTCGCGAGCTCCTCAACGACCACGGCGTTGTCCAAGGCCTCCTCATAGCTCGTGCCATAAGTTATTACGCCATGCTTTCTCAGCAGGGCGACCTTGCTCCTTTTAAGAGCCTCAACTATGCTCTCCAGCTCCTCGACCTTCGTCGTCCCAGGATACGAGTAGTTTCTTACAACGGGCACTCTTCCCTCGAAGGCATGCGCCTGCTCGGTCGTCAAGCATGGTATATCCATCTCTAGTATGGCGAAGACCGTGGCCATGGGTGAATGCGTGTGGACTACACATCTAGCCTCGGGAATCCTCTTATGAATATAGACGTGCATGGGTGTCTCGCTTGAAGGTCTGAAATTACCCCTGACAACCTCCCCCTCCAAGTTCACGATAACGAGATTCCTCTTAGCAACCCTCTCCTTCCTGAACCCGCTCGGGGTAATGACTACATAATCTGTATCTGGAATCCTCGCGCTCACCACGCCGAAGGTGCTCTTTACGAGGCCCTCCTCGAACAGCTCACGAGAAACCCGCAAAACGCCCTCCATAACCTCATTAAGAACCTTGGAGCTTACGCCGAGCCTACTCATCCCGGCATCACGCTCGTAAGACTGAGGCCAGCTAATTATAGGGGTTGCGCAGCCCCCTGCCTCGAAAATACTTATATGCAGCCACATAGGAAAAATGATTGGCATGATGAAGGTTTCCAGCGCAGCCGCGCTGGAAATCGGATGCGGGAGAGCTCTCACCTCGATGACCGCGCTCATAGGCCTCGAGACGCCGCCTACTGGATAGTAAGCGCCCCTGGACCCGAGTACGCCGGCCGGTGGATGCCTCGGCTCGGGCGCCGAGGAAGGACGTGGCAAGCTGCGAAAAGCCCCGGGTAGCCGCAGGCGGGCGTTGATCCGGGGATCTCCGAATGGGATCTCCTGAGGGCTGGGAGCAGAGCCCCCAGCCCTCGATCCCGGGGGTATAGGCCCCTGGGATCGGGAACCCCCCCGAACGGAAACATCCAAGTAGGGGGAGGAAAAGAAACCAAAATGGGATTCCCCGAGTACCGGCGAGGGAAAGGGGAGGAGCCCAAACCGAACCCGCAGGGGATAACTCTGCGGGGATGTGGGGTGATGGGCCCGGGGCCCACCCCAGCCCGCTGACCCGAAGTGCCCTGGAATGGGCCGCCGTAGAGGGTGATAGCCCCGTAGGGGAAGGCGGGAGGGGTGATGCCCGGGTCCCCGAGTACCGCACCCCGGATAGGGTGCGGGAAGTTGGGGGTCATCGGCCTCCAAGGCTAAATACGTCCCGAGACCGATAGCGCACCAGTAGCGTGAGCGAAAGGTGAAAAGTACCCCGGGAGGGGGGTGAAAAGCGCCTGAAACCGGCCGGTAACAGACGTGGGCGGCTCCCAAGGGCAATCCCTCCGAAGACCCCTCACCATGGGGGTCGAGGGGGGATACCGGGGTCGCCCGCTCCGTCTTGAAACACGGGCCGGGGAGTGCACGGCCGTGGCGAGCCTAAGGGCTCACCAAGGCCCGTAGGCGTAGGGAAACCGACTAGCCCGCAGGGGAGCATTATGCTCTCCAAGGGGCGGGGTCTGATAAGGGCCTGAAGTCACGGCCGTGCGGCTAGAAACCGGGCGATCTACCCCTGGGCAGGGTGAAGCCGGGGGAAACCCCGGTGGAGGCCCGTAAGGGGTCCTGACGTGCAATTCGGTCCCCTGACCTGGGGGTAGGGGCTAAAGACCAATCAAGCCCGGTGATAGCTAGTTCCCCCCGAAGTGTCTCGCAGGACAGCCCCGGGCGAGGCCGCCCAGGGGGTAGAGCACCGATAGGGGGGTAAGGGCTCGAAAGGGCCCGCCTCCCTTTCGAACTCCGAATCCCTGGGCGCCGTAGACCCCGGGAGTGGGGGGCGGGGGGTAAGCTCCTGCCCCGAGAGGGGAACAACCCGGACCTGGGGTTAAGGCCCCTAAGTGCCCGCTAAGTGAACAAACCGAAGGGCGTCTCCCGCCGAAGACAGCGGGGAGGTAAGCTTAGAAGCAGCTATCCTCTAAAGGCGGCCGGCTAGGGTTAAATTGTGCAGAATTCTCAAGAGATGAAGTTGAGTGTCGATGAGATCATGACTTACATGGCCGGTCTCGTGGCGAGCGATGGAACATTAAGCTCTGCAAACTT
>CAZWXN010000037.1:0-10785 GCA_964637915.1 uncultured Nitrososphaeria archaeon
TTCCGGTATGTGCCAGGACTGCTGTTGGATACTGCTTTCCTCCAGACGACTTCAGCATCACCTCATACGTTACCCCTCCCTGCAATCCATCAGTCACTATTGTAACCACTTTAGTCTCTCCAACATCAAGCTTGCAATTAGTATCAGTCACCTCTTTAACTTTTACGCCGTTTATTACAACCTCGGTTATCGATGTTGGTGAGGAGCCCGTGTTCCTGACGCGCACTATGATATTATTAGTATTCACAGAGTCTTGATAAGCTGATACTATTTCCAGCTTCTCGAATCTTGTGAATATTCCTACTAGTCCTGTTGCCCAGAATGCTACTGCGATGGCGATGACGATGGCGATGGCGACGAGGATCACCGTGGCTACTACAGGGCTTATACCAGACCTACTCCCATTCATCATAAAGTAGATCGTTATCTCCCCGATAAAAAGTTTCTTCATTGGCCACTATGATGCTCGAAAGATCCGGTAATACCCGCACAATATTGCTAGCTGTATTGTGTTGGCAGGGTTATGAACTGGACGCTCATTGTTCCGGCTATCCAGACGGCCAGAAGCGTTATCGCGGACATTATTATCGCGTGCTTGAAGCCCCCCGCCAGGGTCCCATCGGCAATCTTCCCGGCCACGAGGCCGCTTATAACAGCCACAAGCACCACAGGTGGAAGGAACATGTGGACGAACTCGGATATCGAGATATAGATCCTCGCGATCTGGAGAAGCCCCTTCATGAAGACTACGAGGATGACGACTACCGCGACGAGCATGACGGCGGTCATGTATGGTATGAGCATGAGTGGCCTGAGTGTGGCCCTCTTCTGCCTCTCCATCTCCTCCAAATCCTCCATGAATGTGGTCAGGGTATCAAGGGTCTCAGGAGCGCCGCCGCCGACATCAATCGAGTCTATCAGGATGAACATGCCGGCCCTCGCAAGCCATCCATGAGCCCTCCTCTCAAAATCCCTGTAAATAGTTCTGAGGGAGTTCCCCCAGCCAATCTGCCTGCTCATGAGCTTGAGGTGTTTTGTGAAGCCGCCATAATCCCTGTCCGAGAGGGTCCTGATACACTTCTCGGGGCTCATTCCCGTCTTCCGGGTCTCGGTCAAGTCCCTCAGAAACCTGGTTAAGCCCTGAAGAACAGACACATTTTCCTTGCCATACTTCTCCCAGGCGACGGCGCCCGGCAGGAACAGGACTATGAAGCCGAGGCAGAGGCCGATAGTCGCCTCATAGCCCATATCAAGTCCCATAAGCCTCCTAAGCTGGACAATCAGGTCCGATGTCAGGCTGAAGGGCGGAATATATCTGAGCGGGTCAGCATAGAACGGCATAACGAAGAGGACCATGAATATTATCCCGGCCGGCATCCCGGCGAGAAAAGCCTTGAAAGGCCTCTTATCCGTGAATGGATACTTTGGCTGAGAAATATCGGCGAGATAGATGAACATTCCAGCCATAAGGGGCATGATGAGATATGCGAAGATCACGAACTGCTCGGCCGGAAACGTGAAATACTCGCTCGGAAGAGCCCTAGAGACAATATAGATGATATAGAGGACGAGGGAGATCATCATGACGGTCGCCGCATAGGACTCCATGAGCATGCCAAGCCTCTCACCAACGATCCTCATATTCGCAGTCCTACTCTGGAAGATCACCTCAGTCTTCCTGATCAGGAAGTGGACCACATCACCGCCGCTCCTTAGAGTCGAGACATAGCCCATCAGCAAATCCCTATACTCCTTCGATGGAATATTCTTTGCCATCTCCTCTATCGCGGAGACCGGATCCTCGCCGGTCGCCTCAACCCTCAGCTCCGCGACCCTCGCAATCTTGGCCAAATTAGGCATAAGCTCGCTCTTAGAAAGCCTCTTCAAGCTCGTGTAGGGCGGGACGCCGCCGGTCGCCATGACAGCGAGATAAGTCGCCGCATAAGGAACCTCGCTCTCAAAAACAGAGGCAATTGAGGAGGCCTGAGCATAGGGATAGAAGACCCCCATTAACAAGACCAGCAGCGGCACAGCCATAACAATCAGCGAGAAAAGGCTTCGAGTAACCAAGTACAGGATAAAGGCCGAGGGCACGCAAACCAAGGCAGCTATGACCGTGATCCCGGCGACAGTCGCCGCATAAGCCTCCGGATAAACCCTCATCACAGCAGCCTCAAGCTTCGAGGAGATCCCCGGGAAGATCCTGAGAAGAAGGGAGCCCAGACCCCTAAAACTAGCATAGAAGAAGCCATACATGTTATCCATGAAGCCCAGGTCTCAAGCCACCCCCCAGCAAGCCTACTCCGAGAGATAAGCCTCGAGAAGAAGCTCCACGTAGCCGAGATTCGGGTTTGTTCTCGTCAAGCAGACCACGTAATACCCCCTATACTGCCTGATCAAGATATATCTCCCATTGTCAAGCTGTATATTGAACCTCTTATAACCCTTGGCGCCCATTAGCTCTATCACAGCGGATATGGCGCCGCAGACAGCCGCGGCCGCCGCGGCAATATACTCCGAGTTAAAGTTCGGGTTATCACTCTCATGAGCTATTGGCATACCGTCCTCGGAAACAGCCTCAACAGCTTCAATCCAGCCCCGGCTATTCATCTTGATCGCGCGGACAAGCCCGGCCAGCAGCCTCTCTTCAGTGCTCGTGATCATCACTTAAACCTCCCCAAGCTCTCCGATAAATATGCCCTCAGGAGATCCCTAACATCCTCCACGCCGAATTCGGATCCGCCGCCAACAGTGAGCGCATACACCTCGGACTCGCCAATCCTCCCGACGAGGAAGAGCATTATCCTCTCATCGCCCTCTGAGACCATGTAGCTGAACCCGGGGTTAAGCCTCCGGACGAGGGAAATGAAGTCGGCGACGGAGGCTGCAACCCTATCATCCTCACCAACATTATACGAGTCGATCGGTATCCCGGACTGATTGAGGAGTATCACGGACTTCAAGCCCAGCATGGATGCAACCTCCTCCAGCGAGGCAAACCCAAACTCCTCACCCGCCTCAGCGGGCTTGATCTCAAGGCTCTCAAGCGGCCTCGGCGGAAGCGGCGCGGGCTTAACCTCGGCCTTGGCAGCAGGCTTAGCAGCTACACCAGGCCTAGGCACAGCATGCTTGGGCGCAGCCGGCCTAGAAGGTGTTGGTGGAGGGGCTGGAGGAGCCGCTACACTAGGAGCTACAGGCTGCGGAGGGCTCACCATCTTACGAGCCGCAGACCTGACAAGAAGAAGGGAGATGACGGAAAGCGCGATCGAAACAACGGCCAGAACTACTATCAGGAGGATGAGGAATGATAACTCGCTAATGAAAGGTAAGCCGTCCATCTCCAACTAGTAAATAAACGGTACTAAGCCGCTTATAATCCTTCTCTCACCGGCCTATCGCCGGATCGAAATATATATCTGCCCTACACGGGGATATAGATGGCGAGGAATGGGCTTGGCGAAGAAGGGGAAGTCCGAGGAGCCGCCGAACCCTTGGAAGGGCATAGAGGTGAAGCCCGTCCCAGAGGACTATGAGGTGCTGGATCGGTATGCTATCAGGGAGGGGCTGGCCGAGGTTGTGATCGCAACACCCCCAGGCGAGACCCCCGAGCCAACATACTTCGCCGTGGAGGTTCAGCTCACGCCACAGGAGGCTCTAGCGCTGGAAAAGCTGAAGGATATACTCTCGAAGGAGCTGGAGCCGCCGAAGCCAGGCGAGGAGGAGGATGCCAAGAGAATTCTCCTAGAGACGGCCGACAAGCTCCTGAAAAAATACGAACGAGCCCTCGGGAGATTTGACGAAGAGTCAAGGCAGAAGCTATTCTACTATCTCGAGAGGGATATGACAGGATTCGGCCCCCTCAACATAATAATGGAGGACTATAGAATCGAGGACGTCTCATGCGATGGCGTAAACATCCCAGTGTATGTCTGGCACAGGGACTATGAGAGCATCCCAACAAACATAATGTTCACGGATCGAGACGCTCTCGATGACTACATAATCCAGCTGGCCCACAAATCCGAGAAACATATCTCGTCAGCATTCCCAATACTCGACGCGATGATCTATGGCAAGCATAGGCTCGCCGCGACATTCAGGGAGGAGATCTCGCCACGCGGAAGCACGTTCACGATAAGAAAATTCAGGGAGAAGCCCTTCAGCATAACAGAGCTGCTGCAGTCTGGGCTCCTCAGCCCAGAGATGGCCGCATACTTCTGGCTATTGATAGAGCATAAGGCGAACATACTCGTGGCCGGCGCGACTGGGAGCGGAAAAACTACGATCCTAAACGCGCTCATGTGCTTCGTCAAACCCAGAATGAAGATCGTAACATGCGAGGAGACAGCCGAGCTAAACATACCAACCGAAAACTGGGTAAGATTCGTGACACGAGAAAGCTACGGGCTCGGAGCACAGAAAATAGGAGAAATCACCCTATATGATCTGGTCAAGACAAGCCTCAGATATAGGCCAGACTACCTCATAGTCGGAGAGGTAAGAGGAGAGGAGGCATTCGTCCTATTCCAAGCCATAGCCAGCGTTTCCTGGGACACGCCAATACTAATAAGAGATGTTCAAAGTAGGGAGCCGAGACTCGTCAGAATTGGGGAATTCGTGGACCAATTTTACGAGCCATCAGAGGAAAGGGTGCCGAAATTTATTAATGGATTCGAGGTGATGACCCTTAGCAAGAGTGGGGAAGTTTGTTGGAAACCAATCCGCTATGTTCTAAGACACAAAACAAACAAGATCTACAAGATAAGGTATGTTGGTGGAGAGGTTAGGGCCACAGGGTCACATAGCGTCTTCGTGCTGGATGAGGATTCGCTAACGATAAGAATAAAAAGGGTCAGCGAGCTAAAGCGCGGAGACATTCTCGTAAGCTTCCTAAAGAGACGCGAGGAGGATTCTCCGAACCCGAGGCTGGATCTAATAGAAATCCTAGGAGATCGGCGTAAGGATTTCGTTGACGGTCTCCCACCAAGCATTAAAGCTCTAGTAGGCAGAAACCCCGTGAGCCTAGCAACATACCTAGAGGTTGAGAAATCCCGCGATACTAGGGAGAATCTGAGGATAAGGCGATGGTATACCGGGAACTGGGTTCCAGCAGTCCTAGAGGTTGACGAGGACTTGGCATTTGTTATGGGCGTTTACCTGGCTGATGGCCGCGTGAAGGAACATAGGGGTAAGAGCCTCTGCTTCAGCCTAGGATCAGGAGAGAGAGACATCGAGGAGAAGGTAATCAAGGTGTTTTGGGAGAAATTCAAGCTCAAGCCAATAATAGATGATAGGGGTAGCCATCACATAGTAACATTTAACTCGACTATACTCGCGGAGCTCTTCAAGAAGCTTATGGGAGGAAAGTTGGAAGAGAAGCATGTGCCGAGCTTTCTATGGTGCGCGCCTAGGAGAATAATTGAAGCATTCCTAAGCGGATATGCAGCAGATTCACGTAGAAAGATGAAGAATAGAAAGGACAGATGCTATGTCATCAAGAAAGCTATGCTCGCGTGCGAGATCTCTTGGCTCGCGCGGATAACAGGCTTGAACTCTTATATCATTAGGGAGGGTCACGGGCATTATAGCTCATACCATGCAGTATATGTTTCACGGCTTAGGGGCAGGGTGAAGCCGCCGAGTGCGGATCTAGTACCTCTCAAGCCGATCATCAGCCTATACAAGCGCTTAAACCCATCCAACAAGCCTTGGAATCTCATAAACATATTTAATGGCAAAAGGAGGCTCGTTAGTAGGGAGAAAGCCCGGGCGATTTTAAATTGGATTCTACAAAAAAGGAGACGTGAACCAGAGGATAAGGATCATGAGATCTTGGCAAGGCTGGACCTGCTGCTTCAGAGCGATATAGCTTTGGCTCCAGTACTTAAAGTGATTGAGGAAAGCTATGATGGTTACGTTTATGACCTTTCCGTTCCTGAGACTGAGGCATTTTATGGCGGATCAACGCCGGTGCTCCTTCACAACACGGGTCACGGCGGCCTCTCAACTATTCATGCTGAGGATATAGAGTCTGTGATAAAGAGGCTTGTGAGCCCTCCAATGGATATTCCGCCTAGCCATATTCCGCTCTTGGATGCGGTGGCGCTTGTTGAGAGAGTTCGCCTGCCTAGGCCAGTTGATGGGAGGACCTATGCTAGGAGGATAAGGTATGTGTGGGAGATTGTTGATTATGGGAAGTATGTGACGATCGCTGAGTGGAATCCGGCGACTGACCAATTCGTGACAAACTTCATAGACAGCATCGTCTTGGATAAGATAGCCGCTAAAACCGCCAAAACAAAGGAGGAGATAATAGCCGAGATTGAGAGGAGGGCCAGGATCCTCAAAGCCCTTGTGGAGAGGGGCATGCTCGAGATAAGTGATGTAGCTAAGGAGGTGTATGCATACTATTCTAACCCTGAGCAGGTGCTGAGGAAACATGGGATAGCCGTGGAGAAGATCCAAGTCCCAGTGGGGTCTTCTAGAGCGGATGCCGGAGGCTTTGGAGCCGAGTCTTATAGGGCGGCGAGTGCTTTGGCAGAGGAGGATGGCGAGGCTGCGATCGCTGAGAGAGTGCTCAGCCTCCTCAGGCAGCATGGGGGAGTATATCCGCTGTGGAGGATCTTTGTCGAGACCCCGGCCTCGAAGATCATGGTCTTCAAGGCTCTGAAGAGGCTAAGAGAGAATGGGAAAATAGAGATGTCGAGATCGATGGTGATTCTGAGGGGAGGCTAGGACTGATAGCCCGCAGCCCTCCCCCTACTCGATCATTTCCAGCAAGGTCTTCATTAGGTTGACCGCGCTCTCCCTGTTGAGGGCGATAGTCGGTATTATCGGGACCTCCGGGGGAGCCTTGAGGGAGTATCGCATTACCTTCTCGGGGATCATGTTCCCCCCATCAGCCTTATTCGCGGCGATAACATGGGGCACGCCGGGGAAGTTCCTCCTAAAATAGTCATATACGAATGCGGCGTCCAGAAGACTTCTTGGATCTTGGGAATCGACCATGAGTATGTATCCATCCATCCCCCTAGCCAGAACTCGCCACATGAAGAAGAACCTCCGCTGGCCCGGAGTCCCAAAGATCCTAATACGCCGACCATCAATCTCTAGGATCCCGAAGTCTAGAGCCACGGTCGTGGTCTGCTTGACTGTCTCGACGAGAAGTCTCCTATCAGACTCCAGTATCTTCCCGCATAGCGTCTTTATGAGGGTGGTCTTTCCCGCGTTGAATGGTCCTGTAACAACGATCTTGTAGGTCTTCATCCCGAGAGATATGCCTCGAATACTAGGTTTATGAAGCCGAGATTTGGGTTGGGCTTAGTCACAGCGACGACATAATAGTCCCTATACCTTCTGATGAGGAGATAGCGCTTCTCCCCGAGCTTCACGTCCACGGCATCAAATCCCCTCGAGTTGATGAGCTCTAGAACGGCGTCCGTCGCCCCAGCTATCGATGATGTGGCGGCGGCGACATATTCCGGGTCGATATCAATATTAGCGCTGTATGCCACTGGTGCGCCATCTTGTGAAACTATGATTATCGCGTCCACCCATCCCCTACAACTAATCATGATGTCCTCGATCAGGGGCTTGAGCTCCGAGCGGACAGATTCCACGCTAGCTCACCTCCTCCTAACAATGCTCTCAATATATCCTTGCAGGGTTTCTCGGGCATACTCTACATCTGTCACCAGCCTAGGGCCGCCCGTCACGAGGCAATAGGGCGTCACGTCGCCCATCCTTCCTAGCTCCACTATAAAGCTTACTGAGCCATCCTTGAACATGATAGCTTCCGTCGGAAAACCCAGGCCCCTCAGAACGTTTATCAGCTCCGTGAGGGAGGCTGCTACCCTAGCCCCATCCTCCTCGGCCATATTATAGGTCTCAATAACGAGCCCCTGATTATCGAAGAGCATGAGAGCCTCGGCCCCGAGGATCACCGCAACCTCAGCCAAGGCATTAACATGCCTTATGGGCAGTTCTCTAATCCTTGAAGACCCCTCGAGGCTTTCTTGGCTGGTCTCGGTTACTAGCATCTCAGACCTCTTGTCAGCTGTTTTCCTAGAATTCCTAATAGTCAGTATTAAGGCCGTAATCGCGATCGCTAAGGATAAGAGAGCAAGGATTGTCGCGAGCAGGTAAGAGGTCATACCCAATATAATGTAGTGAGCTCGCTTGGATATATCTGATTTTCTCATGATTTTGGGGAGAAGGCTTAATAGTGATAATCCACCATTGTTGATGAAATGTATAGAATCCAGTTCTTCATAGCTGGTGATGAGCTTTCGAAGAAAATGTTAAGGACCATAGACGGGGTGACAAAGCTTTTGACTGAAAGATTTGGCCAGAGGCTCATGTCATCTTCAAAAGATTTCATAGCCTATGTCCTCACCACCAACATCATTCAAGGAGCAGCCGATGCCATTCAGCTTGATGTATATTTCGTGCTGGAGGCCTATCGAGAGGAGCTTAAGGCGAAGTTTGGGGTGGCGGACTTCCCAGCGGCCATACTAGATGGACAAGCCTATGCTGGAGAGGAAGCGCTCAAGATAGCCTCTAGGCTGCATTCTCTACTCGAGGGGTCTCGTGAAATCAGCGTTGATGAGCTGATATCTGGGCTCAAAGGATTCAGCGTCCAAGAGCCCGTGACTGAGAGCAGGATAGCCATCATGGAACCGGCCCCTGGCCCGGCAGGGGATAAGGTTCTCCTCGAGAATAATGTGATAAGGGCGGGCATATTAGAGTGCTTAGCCAAGCTTGAGAGGCTCCGGGAGGAGGGTAAAATCGATGAGAACACTTACAGGAAGATTAGGGGGATTTATAGCGAGCTCTTGGGCTGACCAGATATTTCAAAACGCCTATATTTATGTCATGGAGCATTTCTAATTGGTGATTGAAGCAATGTCATCTAGGTTTGAGTTGGTGCGTGAGGTTCTGACCCAGCTTTCACGCGGTAATCCGGATATACTTGGATCAGCCATAGTCAGCGAGGATGGGCTCGTTATAGCAAGCGCCCTGCCCGAAGGATATGATGATCAGAGGGTCTCAGCGGTTATCGCCGCCCTCAGCAGCATAGCGAATCGAGCAGCTCAGCAGATAGCCCTTGGAGAGGTACGGAGAATGATGCTGTTTGCCGAGAAGGGCGGCGCCATCCTATGCTCCGGGAAGAAGGCTTCTCTCGTGGTTCTGACGAGGCCCAATGCAAAGATAGGTCTCGTGTTGATGGATGTGATGGAGGCGGTTGACAAGCTTAAGGACATGTTGGGCTCCTAGCCTCCTTCAGCAGCTATCACGGCCTCGGCTCTACTCTCTCTTACAAGCTTTCCTCTCAAGCACCCTGGATCGGGGGCCAAGTAATCCTCATAGTAGGCGTATGCCCTAGCCCTACATCCCCCGCAAACATACCTGTACTCGCAGCTTCCACATGGCTCCTTGAGTAAATCCTTGTCCTTGAGATCGTTTATCACCTTGCTATTCTCCCATATATTCCTCAGCTTCTCCCTCCTTAGGTTTCCAACTGGGATTGGTAGGAAGACGCATGGTGTGACCGTGCCATCAGGCTGTATTGCCATGTATATTCTGCCCGCACCACATCCACCTACAAACTCCGCAACCGCCCTTAACGTGGAGCTGTGGGGCATTGTGAAATGTGTTGGGAGAACATCTCCACCCCTGCTCATCTGCCAGGATACACGGGCTAGCTGCGGGGCCGTTGAGACGACCTGTATTCCGGATCTAGTCGCCTCACGATAGATCCTCCTAAGCACATCCTCCCTCTCCTCCGGGGTTAAGTCCAGCTCAACCGCCTCCCTCCCCCTACCCGTTGGAATAAAGTTGAAGAACACGACCCTATTCACCCCAAGCTCCTCGCCCAGCCTAACCATATCCTCGATCCCATCCTTGTTGAGCTTGGTAACCGTGGCGGCGATCCCAACCGAGACCCTGCCCCCACTATACTTGACCACGTTCTTGATCCCCCTAACAGCCAGCTCCCAGGCACCCTTAACCCCCCTAAACCCATCATGTTCCTCGGGCTTCGTGGAGTCGAGGCTGACTTCAACATATCTTAACCCAGCCCCTATCGCGCGCCTGGTGAACTCCTCATCCGCGAATCTTATCCCGTTAGTCGCGACGGCCATGTAGATCCCTCTCCTCGCGCCCTCCTCAACCACGCGGAGGAAGTCCGGATGAATCGTCGGCTCACCACCGCTGAGGGCCACAAGCGGTATCCCCATCTCATCTATCTGCCTAATCACCTCAAGCCTCTCCTCGGAAGTAAGCTCACCCGGCCCGGGAATAGGCCCCGCATTCTGATAACAGTGAATACACTTGAGATTACACGCGTTTGTGAAGTTCCATACTACGAGGAATGGCGCCGCCAGCCTCTGCGGCACAGTCACACCATAGCTCAGCAGGCTTCTCAGAACAAGCTCAATCCCCCTCCTAATCGCAGGATCACTTATTCCCTGCTCGAACTCCTCATGACTTATGTGCATAAACTTTAATGCTGCCCCGAAAAGCAGCTTACAGAAATAATAGTCCAGCATGCAGCTGAAGCTAGCGTTCTTCTCACTCTTATCCCTCTGCGCAAGCATTCGCAAAACATGCTCAAGCCTCGTTCTCGCGCCGCTGGGATCAGGCTGCAGAAATCTTCTGAGAACAGCCCTAGAGACACGACTACCGAAAATCATCCTAGCAACCTTGATACTATCCACTTCGAGCGACAAACCCCTGCTCGCCGGAGGGCAGGAAATAATCACTAAGGAATAAATTTTCACCCAC
>CAZWXN010000038.1:0-10539 GCA_964637915.1 uncultured Nitrososphaeria archaeon
ATAGGTTTATTTGCTGGCTAGGCGGTTTCAGGTTGATCGCCGATGCCCGAGGTGAAGTTTGAGCAGATCTCGCCGGCGGACTTCTTCTACAGGAATAGGGATATCGCTGGATTCAGTAGCCCAGCCAGGTCCCTATACATGAGCATCAGAGAAATTGTAGAGAATTCATTGGATGCGGCTGAGGTTGGGAGGATTCCTCCGAACATTATTGTGGAGCTTTCTTGTGAGGGTAATTCTGATGAGGGCGTGGATATCTATAGGCTGAGGGTTGAGGATAATGGGATTGGCGTCGCGCCCGAGCATATTCCACGGGCTTTCGCCACGGTCTTCTATGGCAGCAAGTATGGGTATAAGCAGAGTAGGGGGACATTCGGGCTCGGCGGGACAATGGCCCTGCTCTATGGCCAGATAACGACGAATAGGCCGGCTACGGTGATCTCGAGCACGGGTGGGAGGGAGATCCACAAGTTCGTTCTTATGATAGATATTGTGAAGAATGAGCCGAAGGTCTTCGAGCATGAGGTGATAAGGAATGAGAGGAGGTGGCGTGGGACGATAGTCGAGTTCTATCTCGAGGCGGATTACTCGGCGAGCAAGGCGAAGATAATACAGTATTTTGCTCACACTGCTATGGCGAACCCATACGCGACGATAATGTTCATCGATCCGAAAGGTAGGCTATACTACTACCCGAGAGTAACGACCGAAGTTCCGGAGCCGCCTAAGGAGGCCCTCCCACACCCCGTTGGCGTGGATGTCGAGACGATGTCAAGACTTCTCGCCACCTCCAAGGATAGGACTATGCTGAGCTTTCTCATGAATAACTTTCAGAGGGTTGGTGAGAAGACGGCGAGGGAGGTGTTGCAGCTCGCAGGGATCCCGGAGGATAGGAGCCCGCGCAAGCTGAGCCATGACGAGGTTACAAGGCTTGTGGAGGCGATTAAACGGTATGGCAAGTTTAGGGCTCCGGATCCATCGAGCCTCAGCCCTATCGGTAAGAAGCTCCTCGAGGTCGGTATACGCAATATGTTGAACCCGGAGTTCCTGTATGTCGTCCAGCGGCCGCCCTCATCCTACTCCGGATACCCGTTTGTCGTTGAAGTTGGGCTGGCATATGGTGGAGGGGTGCCGGTCTCGGATACGGTCCAGCTTTACAGGTTCGCGAACAAGATCCCGCTCCTCTATGATGAGAGGGCTGATGTTTCTTGGAAGGTTGTGAGCGAGCGGATAGACTGGTCCACATATAAGGTTAGGTTCCCCGCGCCAGTCGCCGTCGTGACTCACATATGCTCACCCAAGATACCTTACAAGACCGTTGGAAAGGAGGCGATTGCT
Organism: uncultured Nitrososphaeria archaeon; assembly: GCA_964637915.1. Taxonomy (GTDB): domain Archaea; phylum Thermoproteota; class Nitrososphaeria_A; order Caldarchaeales; family Wolframiiraptoraceae; genus Wolframiiraptor. The sequence continues at coordinate 1,336 of CAZWXN010000038.1, forward strand.
GATAGGCCGGAGATCGAGAGGGAGCTTGTCGCGGCGCTAAGGGAGGCTGCTAGGGAGCTGAGGCTTTATCTCAGCAGGGTGGAGAAGCGCGAGATCGCGAGAAAGAAGCTGGACATATACGCCAGATACCTGCCGCTAATCGCGAAATATTCTGCGGAGCTCGCCGATAGAGAGAAGCCACCCAAGATAGACAAGCTCCTCAAATCGCTCGGGATAGATGAGAAGATGGTTGAGGAGGCCAAGAGGAAGGCAATGGAGAGGCTTCAGGAGCTTTATGCGACTGAGTAGAACAGTCTCGGATCAGCCTTGTTTCTAGACTTTGCGAGATCATATTAATAAGCAACGCGAGGAAGCTTACGTTATCGCTCGATGTGGGGTGTTTTAGGTGAGGGTGGCTCTTGCTTATAGTGGCGGGCTGGATACAACTGTTCTCTGCCGATGGCTTAAGGAAAACTATGAGGCTGAGGTGATAACTGTTACAGTTGATGTGGGCCAGCCGACGGACTTCAAGGTGATTGAGGAGAGGGCTTACGCGGCCGGCGCCTCGAAGCACTATCACGTGGATGCGAGGGACAGGTTTGTCGAGGAGTTCGTGGCACGCGACATATTGTTTAACGGGCTTTATGAGGGCGAGTACCCGCTCTCGACGGCGCTCAGCAGGTATCCGATCGCGGAGGAGGTCGCGAAGATAGCCATCAGGGAGGGGTGTGATGCCGTGGCCCATGGCTGCACGGGCAAGGGGAATGATCAGCTTCGAATGGATGCCTCGCTCTCATATTTCCTCCCCGAGGACGTGAAGATACTGGCGCCGGTCAGGGAGCAGAACTGGAGCAGGGATTGGGAGATTGATTACGCCCTCAAGCGCGGCCTGCCGATAGAGGTTAAGGAGAGCAGGTTCAGCATAGATGAGAATATTTGGGGTAGGTCTGTTGAGGGCGCGGAGCTTGAGGATCCATGGACTGGGCCGCCATGGGGGGCTTTCAAGTGGGTTAGGCCCCCGAGTGAGTGGCCGGATAAGCCCGACGAGATTGTGATAAGGTTCGAGTCGGGACTGCCCGTGGCCTTGGATGGTAAGAGGATGAGCTTGAGGGAGGTAATCGGCGAGCTCAACGTGAGGCTTGGGAGATATGGCTATGGCCTGATAGACCATATCGAGGATAGGGTGATAGGGTTGAAGAGCAGAGAGGTTTATGAGGCCCCAGCAGCCCTCGCCCTAATCAAGTGTCATCAAGATCTCGAGAAGATGGTTCTACCCGCGAGATGCCTGAGATTCAAGGCCCTCGTCGATAGGGAGTGGACTGATTTGGTTTATGCCGGCCTATGGTATCACCCGCTCCGCGAGGCATTGGACAAGTTCGTTGATGAGCTGGAGAGGAATGTAAGCGGCGAGGTTAGGTTGACCCTTGAGAAGGGGTCTGCGAGGATCTCCGGGAGGCGGGCTGATAAAAGCCTCTACGTAAAGGACCTGATAACATATACATCTGAGAGCATTTTCGACCAACGGTATAGCGAGGGGTTCTCAAGAATCTGGAGCCTCGAGGTTAAGCTCCAGAAGTTCATGCGAGGTGCTGAGAGGGGGAGATAAGCTCCCTGTTTTAAGTTTCTCTGATGCCGGCAAGCTCGCGGAGCGTGGCGGACAGCATCTCCGCCGCCTTGATTACTTCTCGGACCGGTATCGTCTCATAGCTCGTGTGGGCGAGCCTAGAGTCTCCAGGGCCGAATGCGGCTATGCTGCCGGTTAGCTTCACGAGGATATTCATGTCGCTTGTCCCGGTCTTTTTGACTATCCTCGGCTTCAAGCCAGCCCTAATACATCCGCGGATGAGCGCTCTAACCACCGGCGCATTCAAGCTAGTCTCAACGGGCTGCGTGACATCTATTATCCGGAGCTCTACCCCATGCTTCTCCGCGAGCTCGCGTAGATCCCTTAGGAGCTGCTCATGTGTATAGGTGCTTGGGAATCTCAGGTTGAGGTGTGCCCTCGCCTCCTCCGGGAGCTTGCTTGGCCAGTCACCAGAGGATAGCATGGTAATCGCTGAGGTGACTTGTTCATAGCCCACCCCCCTAAACCGTGACCTGAACTCGTTTAGGAAGTCAAGCATCCTGTCGAGGGCGGATTCACCGATGTATGGTGCGGAGCTATGTCCTCCTCTCGCCGACGATCGGGCCTCCACGGTTATGCTACCCCTATACGCGATAGCTATCCCGAGGCCGGTTGGCTCGCCAACAAGCACGTGATTTGCCCTGAGCCCGGTCTCAACGAGGTGTCTAGCCCCAGCGCCGTCGAGCTCCTCCCTGACAAGGCCCGCGACCACGACCCTTAGATCCCTAACATGTTTCATCGCCATGCTCGCGCCAAGTATGTAGGATAGGAATGGCCCCTTAGCATCCACGGCGCCCCTCCCCCTGACGAGCTCGCCATCATATGAGGCCTCAAGCCTGCCTGGGATTGTGTCGAGGTGGCCGGCCAAGATCACAGTCTCACCGCTGCCATATGATGCGAGGAAGTTCCCGACGCCGTCAACTCTGCAATCCTCGAAGCCTAGGCCGCCGCAAATATCCCTCAGGATCCCATGAAGCTTGTATTCGCTGCCCGGTGGAGTATATGTCTCGAGAAGCCTGACAAGCATCATCGCGACCTCATCCTTATCAAGGCTCTTCACGCGCTTATCGCCTCCATAGGCTATATGGTCCTCCTCGAGGCCAGTGTTTTCAGGGACTCGTTGAGCTTCTCCTCAAGCTCCTCTATGTCTTGTCTAGTGATCATATAGGGTGGTAGGAGTCTGAGCACTGTTAATCCCGCTCTGAGGGCGAGGACGCCCCTTGACTGAAGCTCTTGAATACATGGCGTTGGGCTCCATCTGAGCTCGAGGCCCCTCATTAGCCCAAGACCCCTCACGCCCCTAACGCTCTCAGGGTTCTCGGATGCAACCCTCTCCAGCATCCTGCCCATGAGCTCGCCGGCCTCAGCCGCCTTCTCGACGACATGATCCTCGAGCAGTGCCTTTATCCCGCCCTTAAGAGCCGCTAGGGCCAGGGGGTTTCCGCCATAAGTTGATCCATGCGCACCAGCCTCGATCTTCGCGCCAATCTCCTCCCTCGCGGCGACCATGCTCACGGGGAATCCACCGCCCATGCTCTTCCCCGCCACGAGGATGTCAGGCTCGACGCCAGCCCGCTGATATGCCCAGAGAACCCCAGTCCTGCCGAAGCCCGACTGAATCTCATCAACGATCATAAATGCTCCAGCCCTATCACATCTCTCTCTTATCACCTTGAGAAATTCCGGCTTTGCGGCTGAGAGCCCGCCCTCGCCCTGAACAGGCTCAACGATCACGGCCGCCACCCTATCATCCACAGCGCGCTCAATCGCTCCAACATCATTATAAGGCAGGAACTCAACCTCCCACGGAAATGGGTCATAGTCCTTCCTGTAGCTCGGGTTCCAAGTCATGGCGAGAGCACCCATAGTCCTGCCATGAAAAGCATTGATGAATGAGATGAACTTCTTCCTCCCCGTAATCCTCCTAGCAAGCTTGAGGGATAACTCGACAGCCTCGCTACCAGAGTTCAGCAGATAAAAATACGTGAGATGCTTTGGGAGAATCATCTCAAGAAGCTTGGTCACCTCATCCTTAACCTCAGAGTCGAAGACCGGTGATAGGACCATTATCCTCTCGAGCTGATTCCTTATCTCCTCTACCACTATTGGATTCCTGTGCCCGAGGAAGGCAACACCATGGCTCGTGTGGCAGTCAAGATACCTCCTCCCCTCGACATCCCAAAGATACTGCCCTTCACCTCTCATGATCCTAAGATTCCTCGGAGCATAGAAGCTCATGAGCTTAAGCACTTTGCACACCTCCCTTGAGGCGGCTCAACACCAGCTTATTATAATTTACCACAACATCATCTCCTAAGCCTCTCGACAGTCTTCTCGACAATTATCCGGGATATGTCTAGGCCCGTGACGGCGGCCACGTTCTTGTATTGTGGTATCCCGTTGACCTCGAGTACCATAGATCTCTCCCCCTCTTCCACAAGGTCTACGCCGAGGACTCCTCCGCCCATTATGTCGCCGGCTCTTCTCACGAGCTCCACCTGCTCCTCGGATAGCTCGGCCTTGACAGCGCGGCCACCGAGCGCGGTATTAGTCTTCCAACGATCGCTCACTCTATAGATCGCGGCAGGAACATCACCCCAGACATAGCAAGCCCTAATATCCCTACCAGGCTTATTCACGAACCTCTGCAGGTAATGGACCTTAAAGTGGGGGCTCTGCATATGTTCTCTAAACTCGAGGATCTCCTCGAGGCTCTCCCTATCCAGCGCCCTCGCAATCATCCTGCCCCAGCTCCCATATATCGGCTTGACCACGACGGGATATCCAAGTTTCTCCGCCGCCTCAATGCACGCCTCCCTGCTAAAGGCTATCACGGTCTCCGGGACGGGCACGCCGCTCCTCGCGAGCCTAGCCGTCGTGAGAAGCTTATCCTCGCATGCATAAATCACATCGGACGAGTTGATGACTGGGATCCCCCAACCCTCCATGACGATCGTCGAGGCTAAGGCGCGGTAAAAGCTGACACATCTCTGGAAAGCAGCATCAAGGTTGAGACCCCTCGGACCATCAACCCAGAAAGCTCTCCTAGTAACCTGCAGTGGCACAGCCTCGTGTCCAAGCTCTCTTATAGCCCTCACGATATCTTTCTCCTCCCACCTAATCACGTCATAGACTATTCCTATCCTCAACGCGGATCGCTCCCCTTCCCAGATTTTCCCACTCTTCGCTGAACAAGCCATTATGAATAATCTCCCCCGAGAATCGAACCTACACGTATGAAAATCGTGAAGGGCACGCGGCCTACGGCCCCCAACACTTAAGCTTTTAAGCTTTAATTCTCCGCTATCTCCTCAAGATATTAGCGGGGGCCGGCTGATTGTTCTCCCAAAAGTTTCTCAAGATATGGTTTGCGGGCGAGCTTGATGAAAGGGCTGTCGAGCACCTGAAGAGGAAGCTTGCCGAGGCCTTGGCCCGCCGAGAGCGAAGAATACTCCTCAGATTCTACTTGGATGAGAGCTCCCACGAATCCTACTATGATGCATTGCGAAACATTCTTTTAAGCAATGTCTCGCTAAGTATGGTAGTTGAGGAGAGGCCAGCCTCCGAGCTTGAGAGGGATCTCGCGAATCTTGAGAAGGCCTCCGGTGAGGGGATTTTGCTCGTGCTTGGTAGGGGTGCTCCTAAGCCCCCACGGAGCATCGGCCTAGTAGTTGAGGAGGTGGGGGGAGATGCCTGAGAATAAGCTCGACATCATCTTGACGACGGACCGGAGCATGATGACAACGCATCATGGGAAGGAGTTTCTGGGCTTTATGGCGACCGGGCCCGCCATCGGAATGCCGGAGAGGCTCTGGATGTGGATAGCATGCCCCAAGATGAGGACGGACTCCGCGGGGAGGCCATGGCAGGCCCCATACGCGCTTAGGAAGCTTGAAGCCCTTCTCCAAGACAAGGGGTATAATGCGGCGGTAATAGACCCGGATCATGTAAACAGGTATCTCGCGGACGCTAGGATACTCATGCTCAGCCATCACGACTACTTCGCATTATGCCCACCGAGCAGCGAATGGTGGGTGGTCACGAAGAAGGAGCCCGTGAATTCCAAGAGCTTCCGGAACTTCATGGATGGCCTGAACCTCGCCGAGGCGAAGAGGCGAGGTCTCAAGATAATTGTTGGAGGACCGGCGGCGTGGCAGTGGCTCTATAAGCCGGGCCTGATCAAGAGATGGGGCATAGACACGATAGTTGATGGTGAAGGCGAGCGAGTGGTCATAGACTTGATCGAGAAGGCATATGCGGGAGAGCCGCTGCCCAGATATGTGTTCGTCGGTCCAAGTGATGTCCCCTCGATAGAAGAGATTCCACTGATAAAGCGGCCGAGCATCAACGGGCTCATAGAGATCATGCGCGGGTGCCCAAGAGGGTGCAAGTTTTGCTCCGTAACACTTAGGCCCCTCCGCCACATTCCCCTCGATAAAATCGAGAAGGAGATGCTTGTGAACGTGGAGGGCGGCGTGGAGTCGGGGATACTCCACTCAGAGGATATCCTTCTCTATGGCGCGATGGGTCTTAAGCTGAATCCAGACGCGCTGATAAAACTCCACCAGCTGGCGAGAAAATACTGGAAGTCCATCGCGTGGAGCCATGCAAGCCTAGCAGCGGTGAAGAACGCTGAAGAGGAACATCATCTCATATCCAAGATAATGGAGATCGTTAGGAGTGGTGGGCAGGATTATCTGGGGGTTGAGGTGGGAATCGAGACCGGGTCCGTGAGGCTCGCGAAGAAGATTATGCCCGCGAAGTCGGCCCCCTATCCGCCTGAAATGTGGCCAGAGATAGTCGAGGACGCCTTCGCGATAATGCACGAGAACAACATAGTTCCCGCGGCGACGCTGATACTCGGCCTACCAGAAGAGACGCCAGATGACGTGATGGAGACCGCCGAGCTTGTCGATAGGCTCAGGCCATATAGATCCCTTATAGTCCCCATGTTCTTCGTCCCGATGGGCATCCTGAAGAACAAGGACTGGTTCACCGATGTCAAAGTAACGGATGAGCATATAGAAGTGATGAGGAGATGTCTATGGCACAGCATACATTGGGCTGAGAAGATTCTAAACGAATTTTACCTCAAGAATCCAAAATACTTCCCATTGAGATGGATGCTACAGCTATTCCTGAAGTATGCCACATACAAGGGCAGATTAATTGAGAGAAAGCTTGGATTGGCGCCGCTGGGCCGTGGTGAAAAGCATGGGCAAGAAATGCTTGCAGCGGTCCAATAGGTCCTTCGATGAATAACTCATATTATTGATGCGAATGTTACTGCTTGGAAGATTAGCTGCGATGTGAAGAAGATTATGAGCGCGGCTAGGGCCGCGGTCGCGCCGTCAAGCCGCCTGCCATATGCTATGAGGCCTGTGAGAAGAGGTATTGTCAAGATTTGCGATACTGTTGATAGCGTGCCGGTTATCATGTGGTATTGTGCGGTCTTTTCAACCGGGATCATGCCTAGACTGAAGAGCTTATTCGCGGCTAGCACCGTGGGGTAGAGCATAAGGGGCAGCTGGGCCACCGCTAAAGCTCCCACGAACTTCAGTTCATCCCAGGCTGATTGCCATGCCACGCCCCTAATCCTCGCCGCAAGGCTCTCCTCGCCCCTCCTAAACAGCGCGCCCGAGAATATTATCGATAGAATCGTTGAGAATATGTAGAGTATTCCAATGTTCAGCAGATACTGGCCAACTATTCTGAATACGTTGGGCTGAACACTATAAAAGTGGAGTATGAGTGGTGCCTGCCTCGTGTAGATGAGGAGGGCGATGGAGAGGATCGCGCTGAGGGCTGGTAGGATCATGAAGACTGCCCTCTGTTCGTAGAGCGGCGTGTAGAGCCATAGTGGGAAAAAGAGGTTCTTAAATATCGAGATCGCCCTGCTCCGCTGATTTGGTTCCATTAGGTCGGCTGCAGTAATAGTCCCCTTCTCCTTTAAGGCCTTATACACCTTCAAGCCCTCCTCGGTCAACATGTAGTTCTTGTCGCTGTCTTGAGTCACGAACCTCCTAAGCTGTCTCAGGTTATAGTAGAGTGATCCTGTACTGATCTTGAGGGAGTCCCTGAGGGCGGTTGCGCTGATCTTCCCAGCATCACCTATGGCCAAGATGATCCTTCTTCTTGTCTTGTACCTGAGAAGCCAGACAAGCTCATCTTCACTGGGCTCTCTAAGGGCTGCGACCAGCATCAATCCTCCCCCCTTACTCCGGAGAATGGGAGGATAAAAAGGATGGGGAAAAGGGGAGGATAAAAGCCCTGCGTTCTGGCTTTTTCAGCCTTCCTCCCTCCTCTCATTGGAGGGCTTTCGGGGAACACGAACTCCCCACATTCATCCGGTTTATCTGGAACTTGTCATTAAAAGAGGTCTATGGGTGGTCTTTACATTTATGCACCCCCATAGTATCGGCGTACTAGGTTTTTCACAGCTATCGTGTCCCTGTCCTCCTTCAAGCCACATTTCTGTCACTCCATCAGCCTGCGCACATTCAAACTCGGATCCAGCTTACCTCCGCATACCGAACGTATCCTCGAGTTATTCCTAGGAATCAATATACTTCACGTTAAGTCTGTGAAGCTTCGCCTGATATTCAAGGATTTACTGAAAACCTCCTATATGACCAGCGGTGTAGCCGCCCATTAAGCTCCTCTGAGCCCATATTCTTCCTATAGCTCTCAAGATCCTCATTATGATTATAGCGGTCCCGATCTCAAGCGTGTTATTAATTGTCTCTTTAGCCGCCCTGTAATAGATCTCCCTGATTCTTCTCCATTCTCTCCCCTTGTACTTCTTCAGTAGCCACATCCGCAGCTGTTTACCGTGAACCTTCAACTGTGTCCGCCTGCGTTTAAGGAAGTATCGTGTCCTTATGATCCCCTCGTTCGTCTCAAAAACTCTTGACGAAATCATCGTTACCATGCACGATAAAGTTCTCATCGACATCAACGGCAATAACCTTCGCATTCGCGCTCATTTCCGGCAGCGTAACCGTCCGAGAAAAGGCGGCATCCAAGTATAAATCACCATCCTCCCTCAACACCAGCCGCGCCTCGCCAAGCCCCTCCCCCCTAAACTTCTCATGATACTTTCCATGGGCAGCCTTAATGTGATCCATCTCCCGCCATGAAGCATTATTGAAGCCCTCCAGCTCTTGACATCAAGCCTGAACAATTTTTTGTCCAACCATATTACCCACCTCCTAAACATCGGCTTTTCCTTTTTCACAAATCCCCAGCTTCCTTCTTTTTATTAAGGACTTGTAGATACTGGCGGCATGCCGGCAGGCATTAACAACATAATGTGATGGTAGCGTCGAACATCTTTGCCGTAGCTCCCGATACTTCGCATGATACAATTTCACGAAACTCATAATATGATTGCTTGCAGTGAGCTCGAGGAACTCATTCACGATCTCCCGATATTTCTCGAGCAGGCGATGTATCTCCGAGATCACGGCCACATCAATATCCACGAGATCCACCTTAAACCTCGCTGTAAGCGTTACCTCCTCCACCGGCACCCTTACTCCACCTCCTCAAGCAGGCTCCTGAGCTCGTCGCATAGCGCCCTCATCATTGATTTGCTGGGC
>CAZWXN010000039.1:0-10297 GCA_964637915.1 uncultured Nitrososphaeria archaeon
TAAATCTATGTCGCTGATGCGGGTGATCTGGGATGCCGTTGGTCAAGAGGATAATCCCATGCCTCGACGTCCATGCTGGGAGGGTAGTCAAGGGAATACAGTTCAGGAATCTCAGGCTCGCAGGAGACCCTCCAAGGCTCGCGAGGCTATATGAGGAGCAGGGCGCGGATGAGATAGTCTTCCTCGATATAAGCGCCTCAGCCGAGAACCGCAAGATACTGCTGGATGTGGTTAAGAGGACCGCCGAGGAGATCTCGATACCATTCTCAGTGGGCGGCGGCATAAGGACGCTACAGGATATCGAGGATGTTCTATGTAGCGGCGCTGACAAGATCTCGATAAACACTGCAGCCGTGAAGAATCCAGAGCTGATCAGGGAGGCAGCAGACATCTTCGGAAGCCAGTGCATAATCGTTGCAATAGATGCTAAGCGGAGGGATGGATGGTGGGAGGTCTATATCTATGGTGGTAGGGAGCCGACGGGGCTCGACGCGGTTGAGTGGGCTAGAAGGGTTGAGAGCCTCGGAGCGGGCGAGATCCTCCTAACGAGCATGGATAAGGATGGGACGAACACGGGCTATGACCTCGAATTGACTAGGGCTGTGGCCGAGGCCGTGAATATACCGGTCATCGCGAGCGGGGGCGCTGGGAACCCGGAGCACATATATCAGGCCCTAACAGTGGGCAAGGCGGACGCCGCTCTAGCCGCCTCAATATTCCACTACGGCATATACACGGTCAGGGACGTTAAGGAATACTTGAGGGAGAGGGGTGTCCCGGTAAGGCTCGACTAGGGGTGGTTCATGATGAGCCTTGAGATCTTGAGGGAGCTTTACGATGTTATCAGGGATCGGAAAAGCAACCCGGTTGAGGGATCATACACGTGTAAGCTCTTCGCGGAGGGGCTTGACGAGATCTTGAAGAAGGTGGGGGAGGAGGCTGTCGAGCTCGTGATCGCCGGAAAATCCCGCGACAGGGGCCAGGTGGTCTACGAAGCAGCAGACCTACTCTATCACATGATGGTCCTGCTGGTCTATGAGGGGATAGGGTTGGAGGAGGTGCTCGAGGAGCTTGAGCGGAGGAGGGGTAAGCGTCGCGATCATTAACTATGGCGTTGGAAACCTCCTAAGCATCTATACGGCCTTTAAGAGGGCTGGAGCATCACCGAGGATAGTTGAGGATCTTCGGGAGGCTTATGATCTTGATGCAGTAATCTTTCCTGGAGTCGGGGCCTTCAAACCCGTGATAAGAAAGCTTCAGGAGAACCGGGACCATTTATCCAAGCTCCTCGAGGAGAAGCCGATCCTAGGGATATGTCTTGGGATGCAGCTACTTTATGAGCGGAGTGAGGAGGGCTGCCCTCCGGGTGAATATCTTCAGGGGCTCGGGATATTCCGTGGGGATGTCAAGAGATTTCCGGCAAATGTCAAGATACCGCAGATGGGCTGGAATACTCTCAGGATCATTAGGAGGGAGTGCCCACTCCTCTCCGGGATACCGGATGGTGCCTATGTCTATTACGCGAACTCCTATGCGCCCGGCCTCTCCGAGGATGCTGTGGCCGTGACGGAGTATGGTGTCGAGTTTACGGCGATGGCTCAGCGAGACATGATCTTCGGGACCCAGTTCCACCCGGAGAAGAGCGGTAAATGGGGGCTCAAGATAATCGAGAACTTCATCAAGCTAGTGGAGGGTGAGAGGGGGAGATGAGGCTGAGCAGGGATGAGGCTGAGAAGCTCGCGGACAGGCTCCTATATAGGAATGTGGATGAGACCGTGATCGCAGTAGCCCAGGATCATGAGACCCGTGAGGTCCTCATGGTCGCATACATGAATCGGGAGGCCTTCGTGAAAACCCTCACAACCGGACTCATGCACTATTGGAGCCTAAGCAGGAGGAGGATCTGGATGAAGGGTGAGACCTCGGGGAATATACAGGAGGTCGTGGACGCCTACATAGACTGCGACGGCGACGCGGTCTTATTCCTAGTGAGGCAGAAGGGTGTAGCCTGCCATGAGGGATACAAGTCATGCTTCCACAACAGGATAGCCTGCTCCGGGGAATGCGGGGACTAGATGCTCTAAAAAGGTTAATAAGGCCTCCTGGGGGAGTATAGCATGTAGTGAGATCATGTCCTGGGAAAGATGGTGGAGGAGGAGATCGCCCTTCGAGAGGATCTTCGAGGAGATGGAGCGGATGATGCGCGAGCTTGATGAGATGTTCTCGAAATCATTTGAGGAGCTTGAGCGCGAGATCCCGAGAAGCCTGATCAGGGAGAAGAGGACTGATCGCGGCTATATCAGGGAGATAGGGCCGATAGTCTACGGATACTCGATCACGATAGGCCCTGATGGCAAGCCGATAGTGAGGGAATTTGGGAACATTAGGTCTGGTAGGGGGCCTGAGATCGTCGAGGTGAGCGAGGCTAGAGAGCCCTTGGTAGACGTCTTCGATGAGGAGGATGTCGTGAAGGTCGTGGCCGAGGTCCCCGGGGTGGAGAAGGATGACATAAACCTGAATGCAACCGAGAGGAAGCTGGTAATCAAGGTTGATACACCGCAGAGGAAATACTATAAGGAGGTTGATCTGCCAGCCGAGGTTGATCCACAGTCCGCGAAAGCCACCTACAAGAATGGGGTCCTCGAGGTCGTCCTGAAGAAGGTTGGGAAGGGGGAGACTGGGGTAAAGATCAAGATAGAGTGAGAGTATACTTCACATGACCTCGAGCCTCGGCACGCCCAGCAGGTCCAGTACTATTGAAAAGACTATCGTAAATGCTTTTACTATTGCGAGCCTAAAGGCACGCTCACCACCCTCAGCCCTGATGACGGGAACCCTCTCATAGAAGACGTTGAACTCTGACGCGAGGTTGTATGCGTAGTCCGCGATCGGCTTTATCAGCATGCTCGAGTGGAATTCGTCGAGCAGGATCGGGAGATATGCCATCCTCCTGAGCAGGCTCTTCTCCGGCTCGCTGGGCTCGGCCGGGGGGCTGGTCGAGAGCTCGGAGTCTGCCTTCTCCAGTATTCTCAAGGCTCTTGCATAGGTGTATTGCAGGTATGGGCCTGTATCGCCCTCGAGGCGCATAATCTCATCAGTATCCACAACTATTATCTTGTCCGTGTCCTGCTTCACCAGCGCGTACCTGAGTGCTGCGACCGCGATTTTCTCGCTCGTCTCTAAGACCTTTTCATCGCTCCAGTCGGGGTGTCTCTCGCGAACCTCCCTCGCCGCCCTCTCCCTCAACATATCCAAGAGTTGATTCACCTTGATGTATAGCCCCCTCCTACCGCTCATATGGATAATCCTCTGGCCCGGTTCCGGGCTATAGCCAAGCCTCTCCGCATCCTTCCTGCTCAACGCGACAACCTCATAGCCATAATGGATATATTTCTCGGCATCCAAGCCCAGAAGCTTGAGAGCATACTTCACTATCTCCTGCGGCCTCCTCTGCCTAACATCAATCACGTTTATCACCCTCACCGCGCCTGAGACCGGAATCCTCACACCACCCCTCTCAGCAGTCACATAGATCCTTGATCCATCAGGATTCTCACCGAAGATCTCGTATGAGAAGTCCTTCGAGGATGCGCCGAGCTTCCACACAGCATATGCTATATCCCTCGCGATATATGTCGTTGTCCCATCGCTCTTGATGAGGACTTCATCGCCCTCCTTCGAGAGAACTGGGTGTCCTGAGAGGTCTAGGAGCCAGCAGCCAGCCTTCGGCCCGCTATCAGCATAATAGACTGCGCCGGCGGCCTTCAGCTTCTCAAAAACCTCATCCCAGAGGCCATAAGTGAGGATATCGCTCTCCATGTTGAGCACATCATATCTCGCGCCAAGCCTCCAACATGTCCTAAGCTGATCCCTCAAAATCCTTGAGACTATCATCCTGTTAAGCTCGAATACCCTGCCGCTTCTCGACTCTATCTCCCTCGTTATCCGCCTCCTCTTCTCGGCTATCTCCGGATAGGATTCAGCCCTTTTAACAGCCTCCACGTAAACCACGTCCCCACAATATTCATCAAAGCTCATTCCGGGCGGCGGCTCAAGATCATATCCGAGCTCCATGAAGCCAAGGATTACATCGGCCATCTGCGTCCCACTATCATCAATATAGTTCAGGACTAGGACGTCGTATCCGAGGAACTTATAGAGCCTCGCCAGCGTGTCGCCGAGGCAGACATTCCTAGCATGCCCAACATGGAGGGCTTTATTCGGGTTCACGCTTGTATGCTCGATTATGACTCGCCTCCCAGCACCCACGCCGGATGAGCCATACCGCTCGCCGCCCGCTAAGATCTCCTCGAGTATAGCCCGCGAGTAGCCCACCCAATTCGCCCTAAAATTCACATATCCATTAACGGCCTCGACCGAGCTAATCAGCTCAGACCCCGAGACATCTATCCTAGACGCGATCTCCTCCGCGATGATGACCGGATTCTTTCCAAGGCTCTTAGCGAGCTGGAAGGCCGCCGTCGAGGAGACCTCGCCGAAGCTAGGATCCTTATTCACCTGGACTGATGGCTCCTCTATACCCGTGGATCTGAGAAGCTTTTCCGCCTCCGCGATCAGGCGCTTGAGCCCCATCTCCTAGACCCGGAGAAAGGCCGAGAGTCTTAAAGATTGTCCAGAGAATAGCCGCGATCATTTATTAGTCAAGCCTAGGATAGATGGTTCCAGGATGCCTGCTAACCTGCCGGCTGAGGCCGAGAAGGCGCTGGCGAAGTATCAGGCGGCTAGGACTATCGAGGAGAAGATTAGGGCGCTTGAAGAGGCCCTTAGTCTGATACCTGATCATAAGGGGACTGAGAAGCTTAGGGGGAGGATTAAGCGGAGGATAGCTGAGCTTAGGAGGGAGGCTGAGCGTAAGGCATCCCTGAGAGCTGTCAGAAGAGATTATTTTCATGTGCCTAAGGAGGGCGCCGCTCAAGCGGCCTTGATCGGCGCAGCGAACTCCGGCAAGTCAAGCCTCCTCAGGGCCCTGACGAATGCGAGGCCCCAGGTCTCGAGCTACCCGCTCACCACAACAATGCCCGTTCCTGGCATGATGATCTATGAGGATGTGGAGATCCAGCTCGTCGAGCTCCCCGCGATCCTGACCGAGGACTTGGAGGAGACCCAGTTCACGAATAGGTCGATCGGATTCTCGAAGAACGCTGACCTGATATTGATTGTGCTCGATGGGGCGCGGGGCCCGGCAAGCCAACTCGAGAGGATACTCGAGATATATGATGAGTCCGGTGTCAGCTTTAGGCGGAAGAGGTGTGAGATCGAGATCGAGAAGAAGGATAGCGGCGGGATAAGGCTTGTTGTTTTCGGGAGTCTCAGGGCTGATGTGAGGGAGGTGGATGATCTGCTTAGATCTGTTGGGATAAGGAATGCCGTGGTCAGGGTTCATGGCGAGGCTGGCATCGAGGACTTCGAGGAGGTCGTGATAAGGGAGATGACTCATAAGAGAGCTCTGATAGTTGTGAATAAGATTGATCGGGCGGCGCCGAACGATTTAGAGGAGGTTAAGAGCATCGCTGGCGAGATCCCGGTCGTGGCAGTCTCGGCCGAGAGCGGCGCCGGGCTCGAAGATCTTAAAAGGCAGATCTTTAACTCGCTCGACCTGATAAGGGTCTATACGAGGAAGGCGGGCATCATCTCGGATAAGCCGATAATCCTCCCCAGAAACTCGACGATAAGGGATCTGGCCGAGATAATTCACAGAGACTTCGCCGAGAAGATGAAGTATGCGAAGGTTTGGGGATCGTCGGTCAAGGTTCAGGGCCAGAGGGTTGGCCCGGACCACATCCTCGAGGATGGCGATATTGTGGAGATAAAGATCTAGGCCGGGGATGATCTGAGCAGTTGAGGTTCGAGTGCTTCGCGACCACGATTATGGGGCTTGAGGATGTCGCGGCGCGGGAGTGTAGGGAGATTATCGGGGTGGAGGCG
Organism: uncultured Nitrososphaeria archaeon; assembly: GCA_964637915.1. Classification (GTDB taxonomy): domain Archaea; phylum Thermoproteota; class Nitrososphaeria_A; order Caldarchaeales; family Wolframiiraptoraceae; genus Wolframiiraptor. Next base: position 5,947 of record CAZWXN010000039.1, read on the forward strand.
AGGCCTGATATCGGGAAGATCTTCTTCAAGGCGAGTGAGGACGATATCATAAGGCTGAACCTCGCCTCTAGGACTATCCACAGGGTCTTCGTGCTCCTATCCCGATCCAAGGCGGAGGTTTTAGACGATGTTTACAGGGCTGCGAGAAGCGTTGATTACACGGAGTTCATCGGAGCTGATCAGGCATTCGCTGTTAAGGGCGAGAGGCACTCGAAAGACAAGCCATTTACGAGCATGGATATGGCCGCCGTCGTCGGCAGGGCTGTAATAGAGAGCTTTAGGGAAAGGACGGGCGTAAGGCTCAAGGTCAACCTAGATAATCCCGATGCCCAGCTCTACTGCCTCATCAGGGACTCAGAGCTCCTGATAGGCCTCGATACGACCGGGAAATCACTCCATAGGAGATATTACAGGGTTTATCATCATAGAGCCGCGCTTCAGCCGAGTATAGCCGCGAGCATGCTAATGCTCTCGGGGTGGAGGAGGGAGGAGGCTCTCCTAGACCCCATGTGCGGCGGTGGGACAATACCGATCGAGGCGGCTTTAATGGCGCTCAAGATACCTCCGGGCGCACGAAGGCTCAGTAACCTAGCTCTAAACAAGCTCAAGTTCATAGATGGAGAAAGGATAAGGGAGATCGCAGAGGAGCTTGAGGCCGAGGCTGATCTCGAGTTCAGGCCTAGGATCATCGGCTCCGATGCATCGCCGAAGAGCATTAGGGGCGCGATCGCGAATGCCGAGGCCGCGGGCGTCCTGAACGCCATCAAGCTCGTGGTCGGAGACGTGCTGAAGCTCGGCGAGTGGCTCGATGAAAGGCCCAGCCACATAATCATGAACCCGCCCTACGGGATAAGGATGGGGGTAAGAAGGATAGAGGAGTTTTATCAGAAAGTCTGCGCATCGATACGCAGCGCGGCTCCTGATGCAAGGGTGACCGCGATAGTTTCGAAGCCCATGATCTTTGGGAGGGCTCTTGAATCAGCTGGATACGTTATCGAGTCGAGAAGGCAGATAATGTATGGGAGGCTTAACGCCTTTATAGTTATGGCCACACCCGGGTGAGGCGCCTCTGGCAGCCGCAGCCCACATCCGATGGCCGCGGTAAGTTAATTATTTCCCGCGACCCGCCCGGCGCCAGAATGGATGCCTTCGAGGAGGATGTGAGGACTGCTCAAAGGCTTCTAGAGGAGAGGTATGGCCCGAGCGTCAGGCGAAGGATCAGCGAGATCGCGGAGAGGCTGATATCGCTCCACATGGAGAATAGGATAAAGATAAACCACTCGATAATGGAGTATGTCCTCGCGGCGCATCTCGCGAGCAAGGGCTATAGGGTTGAGCTCGAGTATCCCCTCGCCAACGACCTAGTAGCGGACATAATGGCCTGGAGGGATGGGAAGAGTCTGATAATCGAGGTTGAGACCGGGTTCACGTCGCCCGAGAACGCTCTTGACCCTCAAGCATATCTCACCGCGAGGGCTATCAGCAAGATCGCGAGGTATAGCCCTCATGCTGATAGATTCAGCCTAGCCACACCCGCCCACAACATACTCCAGATACCAAGAACACTCCTGAAGCCAGCAAGCGCTAGGAGGCCCGTCGAGATACAGCTCCTCAAAAGCCTCTGCGACCAGTATTATAGGACGCCTGAGATCGCGGTCGAGAAGCTCTCAAAGATGAGACTACACGCGATCTATGTGATAAACGTCGACCTCTTGGAGGTTGTTAGGCTTAGCCCGAGAAGATACCTGGAGAAGTATGGCGACCTCTGCCCAAGTCTTCAACAGATAAGAAGATACGTTGAGGCCAGCCTTCGGAGGCGCGTGGCTTGTGAGCATCCCACCGCGTGAGCTTTCCCCGAGGTGGGACGCCCCTTCAGCCACACCGCACGCGTGGCCTTCGGGGGCCGCTTGCGCGGCGCTCACGGGCTTGCGTGCGGTGCTCCATGAGGACGGCTTTCCGGGGCACCCCCCGGCAGCCCTCCTCTATGGGCGCGCGCTCCTGTTCCGGCCAGCCTCAACAAGTTATGTTCACTGGGGGTGAATAAGGCTTTCGCAAAAATCCCACGCCCAGTCATACTCAGGGATTTAAACGGTATTTAATCCAAGTGGAAGCCCTTACTCGTGAGCAAGCCTTCTAGCAAGATTCTCTATAAACTTATCATAAACCTCGGCGAATGTCCTGTATGTTCTTCTCCCGAGCCTGTATATTGTTATGAGGAAGAATATGGCGGCTGCTGCCATCGCTATCTTTGAGACGAGGCCCCCAATTACGGGTACGGATGCGAAGCTCATCGAATAACACCAAGCTATCAGGCCGAGAACCGCGTATAGAAAGTCGATAAAGATCCTTCTAAGGGTCTCCTTGGTCGCTCCAATCCTGCTTACAAGCCTTACCGCGATAAGGTCTAAAAGCCTCTTCATCGAGGAAATTATCATATAGCCGAAGCCGAGAACGAGAGCTGCCTCCAAGATTAATATGATGTGCTCGGCGAGCAGGAGCTCTCCATTAATCCCGAGAACCGGGAAATCGAAGAAGATCGGGCCGATCAACCTGAGGATTAGCAGGGCCAGGATCAGCTTCAAGATTCTTCCAATGAGCTTGGAGATCGCGGCCTTTACAGGGTCTATCGGCTGCAATATCCGGGGCCATGGCTCTCCCCCAATAACAACGGGGCGCGACTCGATAACCTGGTGACGGGCGGCTAAGATCAGGCTAGCCGCATAGTATGCTAGGGGGGTAAAAGCTATGTAAAGCAACGCGATGAAGGGCATCCCGAGAATAGCGGCCAAGAATACCATGAAGAGCCTAACATCACGCGTAACCGGAATAAACCTGATCTGTGATATATCGATCCCGTTTCCTTGGAGGAGATGGGTTAGGTAGCTCACTAGGATTATGTTTGCTGATGCGAGAATTGAGATGATACCGGTGATCTGGTCGAGGGGCCATAGCGCAATAATAAGCCCCATTATCACAGAGAGATCGGCCAGCCTATCCAGAAAAGAGTCCAGCAATGCCCCGAAGCTCGATACCCTCTTAAAGAGCCTTGCAAGCTCGCCATCCACACCATCAATTATTGATGATGCTTGGATCAGCAGGCCGCCCATGAGAAAGCTTTGGAGAGCGAGAAAAATGGCTCCGCAAATACAGATCAGGAATGAGATTATGGATATAATGTTTGGATTGATATAGAGCCTTCGCCTATAGAGCGCTATTGAGATCCTTGATGAGATCTGCCTATTGAGATATCGTGATACAAGTCCATCGCTCGGCCTCGTAAGCTCCCTTCTTAATATCCGCCAGTAAAGCTTCCTCGCCTTCTCAAGATCCTTGGGCGTGTCCACATCCTTCCAGAGAAGCCCAGTAACATCAACAAACCCCACTTGATTCTCGGCGGCAGCGAGGTTCAACGCATCCTTTATTGCTGCCTTCGAGCCCCTTAACCTGATACCCTCCTCGATATACTTCCTAGCATGGGGATTACAGTAGATGATCCCGGTATCGATCCCGTAGAGGGGTTTAAGCGACTTATCAGCTTCAACCACCCTCCCATCCAATAGCATCAGCTTCAAGCCCTCCTCAGCCTCGATAACCGAGGGCTCCCTATCCAGACATAGCATGAACGCCTCCCGCGCCTTAACCGCCTCACTTAAGACCCTTTTCAACAACTCATACTCAAAGATATGATCTGACATTAAGACTAGAAAGCTTCCATCAACACTGTCCACAGCCGCCCAGAGGCTATAAAGATTCTCGAAGGAATCAAGATCCAACTCTACAAGCTCAACATCGTTAGGGAGCCTCACTCGAAGGGAATGCGAGAATTCACGCCTAGTGACCACGATGATCCTCTTTAGGCCGGCTCGCCTAACCCTCTCAAGGATAAAATCGAGAATGCTTACCCCGGGCTCGAGCTCCATCAAGCACTTGGGAGAGGCCTCGGAAAAGGGCCTAAGCCTACTCCCAATACCAGCGGCCAGAATTATCGCTGAAACATCCTCCGAATGAGGAAAAGACATGCTCCAAACCATCAGTCCAAGGATGAGATATAAGTCTTGGAGCGCTACCGCTCGAGAAATAACTGCGACAAGTTTTTATCCAAGAGGCCCCACACATACTATTGGCTGGCGGCGACGGCGGTACCGCCCACGAAACGCCCCGGGCCGCTGACCCGGCCCGCCGATGTGTGGGCGGCCTCCTCCGCCAGCCACAAGATGGGGACCTAAGCACATGATCACGCTTAGGTCTTACGCGGGGCCCCCGTAAAACCCCGCCTGGAAGCGCACCCCAGGCGGCGACTCCGGTTGATCCTGCCGGACCCCACTGCTATCGGGGTGGGACTAAGCCATGC
>CAZWXN010000040.1:0-9780 GCA_964637915.1 uncultured Nitrososphaeria archaeon
GCATGCTCGCGAACATGTTGTTCGGCTTCCTCGAATGCCTAGATGAATCTTCTGAGTTTTATTGAGAGGTCTCCGAGGTTTATCAGGGCCATGGCCCCGACTGTTGGCTCGAGGCCCACGCTTCTCTGGTAGCTTGTCTGCTCTTGCCATGTGCCGGAGTTTATGATCCTCACGCCACGATATGATCCCGCATACGCGACATGGACATGTCCTGTGTGGAATACGTGTGGAACCCGGTCTATCACGAGCATATCCTCTGGTGTGGGAATTATGGGCGTAGTCTCGCCATAGATCGGGCAGAGATGCCTACACCTGAGAACGAGCTTCAAAACCTCCCCAAGATCTCTCTCCAGGCTGCTATGCGAGAACCCGGGGACCTGCTGTATCACGTCATCCATCCCCTGGCCATGATAAATCAGAAAAGTCCTTCCGGAGATCCTGATCCAGGCGGGGTTCCCGACGAAGATGAGGCTTCTCCCGGACTTCTCAAGTATCGCGCGATATTTCTCGGGGAGCGGGGGTTGTGGGAGGGCTCGCTGAACTGGGTCATGATTTCCCGGGCCCATTATTATCTTCACGCGCTCCGGGATCTCGGACAATAGCCTTGCAAGCTTCTCAAACTGTTCTTCGACTGAGAATGTCTCAAGCTCCTTATGCTGGTTCGGGTACACGCCCGCCCCATCCACCACGTCCCCGGCGATTATCAGGAGTCTGACATTCCTGGCCTCGGGGTCGTCCTCGCGATTAATCCAGTCTAGGAAGTTCTCGAAGAGATCTTCCCTGAAGTGTTTGCTCCCCGCATGTATGTCTGAGATCATGCAGATGAGCGCTTCTTGGCTCATCTTCTCTAGGCGCTCCGCGGCCAAGTCCGGGAGTATGAGCTCCCTCGCGATGAGTGTTTCACCGCTCTTCACAACCCTCGCCCCGATCACCATATCAGGTAGTAGCTGCTCCGGGCTATCCCCTGAGACGCCATCCTTCGGCGCGATTATTCTATGCTCCCCGCTCGGGTCATCCACCCTCAGGATCCACGCCTTCTCGGACTCCTTCTTCTCGATGAGCATCACGATGACATTTGCCTCCTGCGACTCCCGGAGCCTCATGGCCTCTCTCAGCGAGATCACGCCCCTAAGCCTCTCCCGCAGAAGCCCTGAAAGCTTCTCATACCTGCTCGAGAAATACCTCTGAAACTCCTCGAATGTTCCCTGGATCCTCCACTCCGCTAGAAAACGCTCATCAACCTCTACCATTAAATCCTCAGGCACTTCCTCGGCTTCTCCCATCTCACCCTCCTCGGCCACGACCAGCGACTCCCCAGTCACCCCCACCTCCCCAACCAGCTCTGTCAGGAGCCGCTCATCAATTATCATGGCCCCGCTCCTCTCCAGCCTACGCATCGCTTCTTCCAATACCTCGAAAGGCGCCTCAGCCCGCTCGAGAATCTCTAGAGCCCCTTTAGTCACTGTATATCCCCGGGACGTGGCCTTCTCGATAATCTTCTTTGCTAAGACCTCACGCCTCAACATTCCTCACAGCCTATTGTCCAATTATCTTGCGGCTGATGGCTTATAGTCGAGTAGGGGCGAGAGGAGCTCATCCCCGCGTATTGCCTCCTCGATCTCATCGGGCGGCGTGAGGAGTATTATTTTCCGCGTCCTTCCATGTCTGCCCATATTCACCAGCTCGCTCTTCACGACGCCGAGCATGTCTAGCTCCGATATAAGGCTGCTAACCCTCCTATCGGTCAAGGGCTCTATGCCAATCTGCCTGCAGACCTCCTTGTATGTCTGGTAGATCATGCCTGAGACCGGGCTCGAGACATTATCCCTCGCAAGGAGGAGCATGCTGACGAGGACGAGCTTGCTGTGGAGTGGGAGAGTGGATATAGCCTCGAATATCCTGCCGCGCTCAATGATGTTCTGGGCGATCCTCACATGTCTCTCCTCAACCACCTCATCCCCATTCCTCTCAGCGACCTCGGCGGCGACCCTAAGCAGATCTATAGCCCTCCTCGCATCACCATGCTCGGATGCAGCAAGCGCCGCGCACAAATTTATGATCCCCTGGGGCACCGCGCCCTCCCTGAAGGCCAGCCTCGCCCTCTCACTCAAGATATCCACAAGCTCTATTGCCGTGTATGGGTGGAAGACAAGCTCCTCCTCACTCAGGCTGCTGAGAACCCTTGGATCTAAGTAATCCTTAAAATGGAGATCATTTGAAGTCCCGATCATCGTGAGACCACATCCCTCCATGCCCTCATTTATCCGTGAGAGCTCATAGAGAAGGTTATCGCCATAACTCTTCACAAGCGCGTCAATCTCATCGAAGCAGGCCACAAGTAGAATCCCCCTCTCCCTCAGCCCCCTTCTAAGTCTCGCAAAGACCTCGGCCTTCGCAAGGCCTGTGAAGGGCACCTTGACGCCTATGCTCTCGCAGAGTTCCGCCAGCACCCGATACTCCGTCCCAGCTATCCTACAATTAACATATGCGAAGGCAACAGGCAGATCCTCCCTAGCTACAACCTCCTGAAACCTCTTGAATACATAGCGTACTACCGCGGTCTTGCCAGTCCCCGTCTTACCGTAAATGAAGACATTACTGGGCTTCGAGAGGCTTAGAGCTGGAGATAATATCTCGCCAAGCCGCCTGATATGCTCATCCCTATGTGGAAGCCTCTCTGGAACATAATCAGACCTCATCACCTCGCGATTCACGAATATCCTCGGCCTCTGGAGAGCCTTCTTCAAAACATCTTCTAGAGGATCCCCTCCACCCCCAGATTTCTTATGGATGAGCCTCTCACCTGATTGAGATTCCATTGATGACTTAGTACTCAAAGTAGCCCCTTAATGTAGGTAGGGACAAACACTAATCAACCGAACACTCGAGAAATGTTGAATAGATTCTCGAGAACTGTTTAAAGGAGCTTTAGCATTGGTTTTCTGGGCTGATGTTTTTGTTCCAGTGGAAATATGGGGGTGCGGGTCTTTCGGGAGAGCTAGTGACGCTACATAACATTTCACATCGTGAAGAAGCCTGTAAAGCGGCCGGATAAAAAGCCTTCTTAAAGGCCTTTTTGGCGAGACAAGGTAGGATATGCCTCTCCACTAGAAATTGAAGGGACCCCACGCTTTCCGCTGGAAGACTCCATCCGAAAACTATCCTCCTATTCCGGCTCTATACAGGTGTCGTGAAAGGGAGCTACCTCCAGTGTCTAGTGGCTTTTCCCGATCAGTGTAGCGTATTCTCCTCATGAATTGAACACTTTACTAGGGGAACTGCCTCAAGGTTGATCACTTTCTTGAAAACGGCCAGACTTATGGCCGAGAACACTTATCATAACAAGCAAGTGAACATATTCTACTAATAATGCTTTATTGACTCTATTGGTGCTTCTAGGGGCATTCTAGGGTATTATCTCGGATGCCGAATCCACGTGAAATGCGAAGTTCTTCACTCCTGCTCTGTGAAGCGTTCTCTTAGATTTGATGCGAGCTCGAGGGCTTTTAAGAGGCTTATCAAGGTTTTTACAAGCTCTTTTACCTCCTTTGGGTCTGCCACCCGCTTTAGCGCAATGTTTACCTCCTCGATCTTCGTGGTTAGGGTCTTCATGAGCTCGTTCAACGTAATGCCCGTGAAAGCCTCCTCGATCTCCTCCTCGCTTGAGACCCTGATCACCCTCTTATTGCACTTCAGGCACCAGATCTGGCCCTTTATCTCGAAGAGGGGGCTGCTGCAGATCGGGCAGACGTCGGCGAGCATCTTAGCCCCACTCCTAAGGGCATCCGCCATTCTCCGCATATACTCGGCCTCATCCGAGGACATGGCCATAATGATATCCTCCAAGGTCGAGCTATAAAGAATGCTCCCCGTATTACTCCCAGGCCCTTCGGAAAATTCCCTTGAGATAGCGAATGGCCCCCGGGAGCACTCTCTTAAGGATAAAGCCCTTATCAACTATTATGTCCTTGAGAACCCGCTTCGGGCTCAGGTAGAAGGTGATATAGGCCCAGAGGAGCAGTCTCTTGATCTTCTCGGGAGTTAGGTAGAGGCTCTTCATGACGACATCAAGGGTTGTGAATTTTCTCCAATTCCTAGTTAGGAGCAGGTTCTCCTCCACGGCCATATCCCAGAGCCTTGTGCCGGGGTATGGTGTGGCTATTGTGAACTGGGCGAGATCGACCCCGCAGCCATCAGCGAACCTTATCGTCGCCCTTATATCCTCCTCCCTCTCATGTGGGAATCCTATGATGAATGAGCCAAGCGCGTTTAGCCCACAGTCCTTGGCGGCTCTCACAGCATCTACAGCCTGCCTCTTGGTTATCCCCTTCCCGATAAGCCTCAGGGTCTCATCTGAGCCGGATTCTATACCGAAGTAGATCGTATGGGCGCCAGCCCTTCTCATGGCCTCGCCGAGACCCCTACTGAACGTGTTAACCCTGGAAGAGGCGCTCCATGATATGTCCAGCCCCTCCCTCACGATCATCTTGGATATCTCCTCAGCCCTGCTCATCTTTAGCGTGAAGGTGTCGTCGAGGAACTCGATCTCCCTGACGCCGTAGTCGTATCTCAGTATCATCAGCTCCTCTAGGACCCTCTCAGGGCTATGAGCCCTCCACCTCTTGCCGAACTGAAGTGATGATGAGCAGAATATGCAGCCATAGGGGCAGCCCCTCGATGTGATCACAGCAGCATACTTGAACTTATCGACGACATACTTCTCCATGGGAAGAAGATCGTAAGCTGGTATTGGAAGTGTGTCCAAGTCATCTATGAGCCTTCTCGGCGGCTCCTCCTTTATCTTGCCCTCCACCCTATACGTGATCCCTGCAATTCCCTCGAGACCTCTTCCATGCTCAATTCTCTCGAGTATCTCCCTAAAGGCCTCCTCCCCCTCGCCTCTAATCACCACGTCGATGTATGAGCATTCTTGGAGAACTTCATGGGCCATGAATGTCGCATGTGGTCCGCCGAGAAGGACCAAGATGTCCGGAGAATATTCCTTAACGATCTTGGCGACCGCGTATGCATCGTAGATCGCTGGCGTCGTGGCCGTCAATCCAACAACATCAGGCTGGAATCGCTTAACCACATTCACAACATCCTGAAGCGTCAGGTCTTCCGTGAGACAATCAATTATCCTAGTCTCCCATCCTTGCCCCCTAGCAACAGCGGCCAAATATGCGAGGCCGAGAGGCGGGCCGGATGCCCCTAAAACCTCCTTAACAACAGACCTCGTGGGCGGGGAGATAAGTAGAAGCCTCATAGCCACCGAATTTTCATGGTAACCGCGCATAATTATCTCTTATTTGCCAATAGTCCTGATCCTTCTCCTAAGCGCTGGGTCGCGGTCTATCAGCTCGTCCAAGACCTGTTCAAATGATTTCTCCTGCGGTATTGTTATCTCACGGTAGACGCCAGTCCTGCCATGCTCCCTTCTCCTCCTGAGGACTCTCACCCTGTTTCTGAGGATCTTTGGATCTATGCCGAGGATCGCGGCGGCCTCCTCGATGTTTCTTTCGACTGGCAGCTCGATATGGCCCTCGGGCGTCGGGATTATCAGCATGAGTTCCTTATTCATGCCTGGGACCCTCAGCCCCCTTCTCAGCTCTTCATATGAGAGCTGGCCGGCAAGCTTGTAGAAGCCCATCTCATCCTCGGTCATTCTCAGGAGGGGTAGGGAGACTGAGGTATAGTCATCTATCACGAGATATGCCTTGGGCACGTGGTTTGGCGTGGCCTGAACCAAGATCCTGTCTCTCACCCTCACGCCGGCCTCGGAGAGATATAGCTCCACCATGGCCGTGCTCGCCGGGAATGGTATGAAGACGTCTACATCGCTCTCCTCATCAACATCTCCGCGCGCGACACTTCCATAGACTATCGGGTTGAGGCCATGATCCATGAGGGGTTTCATGAGGGCGAAAGCCCTCTCTCGAAGACGCGCCAAAAGCCTCCATCGCGCATCATCATACCTCACCTCAAGCATTCAAGAATATCCTCGAGAAACTCTCCTAAGATTATTTCCCGGCGTCCTCGGCTAGGCTGCTCCAGCCAAGTGCTCGAGCAAGATCTTGAGGCCAAGGAGCACGAGTATGGCGCCACCTATTATCGAGGCCTTCTCCCCCGCTAAGCCCCTAACTCTTAGGCCCATGAAGTATCCTAGGATCGCTAGTATAAGGGAGGCGAGGCCGGCTGCGATGGACATGCTGACCACCTCAAGCCCCATAAACGGCGTGCTTAAGCCAACCGCAAGCGCATCCATACTCGTGGCCACGGAGAGAGTGATGAGAAGTCGGAGCGTGAAAGGCTCACATCGCATCGGCTCACCGCTAAGCCCTCCCCAGATCATGTGGCCCCCCACAGCGGCCAAGAGAATGAATGCTATCCAGTGATCATAATGGACTGCTACCTCGATGAGGCTCCCGCCAGCCCATCCCAGCAATATCATGCCGGCCTGGAAGGCACCGAATGATGCCGCGAGCAGGAGGGGAGTAAACGCCTTCACGCGCTCCCAGCATGCCCCCGCGGCAAAGGCCGCCGAGAAGCAGTCGAGGGCCAAGCCAACCGCGATCACCGCCACAACCTCAATCATTTGACGCTCCCTAGGATGCTTTCAGGCGAAAAACCTTTGCGCCGGGCCATGGCAGAATATATCTTTACGTTCTCAACAAGGTTTCCTCTAGGAGGCGCTGTAAGGCTGGCATGATAATCGGGCGCGTGGATGCGGCTAAGAGGAGGATCGAGCTGACCCCCGAGAGCAGCCTAGACTTGATAAATTTATTCAGGCTCGTGAAGCCGGGCGATATAGTCTACTCGAAGACATCTAGAGAGCTGAAGAAGGAGAGGGCGAGCGGTAAGACAGATAGCGAGAGGATACAGGTGATCCTCGGGATCGAGGTAGAGTCCAAGACGGCGGACCCACTCATGAGGAGGATCAGGCTCTCGGGGAGGATAGTTTACGAGAGCCGCGACCTAGACCTCATCGGAAAACATCACACGCTCACGATCTACCCCGGCATCCTCATCAAGATAGAGTCTCAGAGGGATTTCGAGAGACTCTGCTCCTTCGCGAAAAGCTATGAGGGGAGGAAGGAGGGCACGGTCATCTGCATCTCCCTCGATGACGAGGACCTTGCGGTCGCCGAGTTCTCAAGCGGAGGTATAAAGGTCGCATACTCAAAGAGCCTGCCAAGAGCTGATAAATCGATTCAATGGGGCGAGCAGGGGCTTGAAAGGTTCTTTGATGAGGTTGTCGAAGCGATTAAGGGCCTGCCTGAGGCTGGAATACTCCTCATCGGCCCGAGAATATTTGTCGAGAGGTTTCTCACGTATCTCAGGAAGCGTGAGAAGGATCTCCTGAACAGGATCATAGGATCCTTGAGCACCTCGATAGGCGGCGAGGCCGGCATAAGAGAGGCCCTGAGATCCAGCGCGATACCCGAGCAATTGAGGGAATTGAAACCATTCAGGGACATGATGGAGGCGGAGAGCTTCATCAGGATTATGTCGAGTGATCCAGAGAGGGTCGCGATAGGGCTTAACGAGGTTTATGAGGCCTGGAGGCTCGGGGCCGTGGAGAAGATCCTCGTGGCAGAATCCTATCTATGGGACAACTTGGAGGATGAGAGGCTGGAGAAGCTCTTGGAGCAAGCCGAGAGAGGTAGGCTGGAGCTCCATGTGCTCGTGGACGGGCTCGAGGCTTCAGAGAAGATCGCCGGCCTCGGCGGCATAGTCGCCATACTCAGGTATAAGATACCACTAAGAAGAGGTTAGAGCTGACTGAATGTCATGACCTTGACGTTGTCAGAGGGCTTCGGGATATCCCCTATCCTGACTCCTATCAGGTAAACCTCATCCGGCCTCCCCGAGAGTATATCGACCAGCCTCTGCGTGACTATTCCATCGAAGATCACGTATTTCACGGAGTCCTTATAGTTCTCGAGCTCTTGGGCCAGCTCGCTCACCGGCACCCTCTTGAGCTCGTTCAAGCCCTCATCCAGCAGAACGGCCATAAGCCTCTCCTTAACCTCATCAACGTATCTCCTAATCTCCTCGGGGAGCTCTACGCGCTCCCTCTCCACCGCCTTAGGCATCTTCAAGCCCTTCAGGGCCTCCTCAAGCGGCACAACGCGGTGAAGGGCATCCGAGATCTCCTTACCAGTCAGCTCTTCAACCTCCCTACCATAAGGCGCTCGAGCAACCTCATCGATCTTCACACCGGAGCTATGCAGCTGATAGAGTATCATGTCTCCGCCCCTATCCCCATCCAAGAAGGCTATGACCCTCCTCTTCCTGTTGGCGAGGCTTTTAACATATTCGGGTATCTTTATCCCCTCAACCGCTATGACGTTCGTGTAGCCGTGCCTGAGCAGGTTTATCACATCAGCCCTCCCCTCAACTATTATCAGCTCATCGCTCTTCTCCGCATCCGGGCCTGCTGGAATCCTCTCGGGCCCCAGTTCAATCATCTTCGCCCTCAACAATGACTCCTCGAGCTCCTTCAGGATCTCATCCTCCTCAGGTATCTTGCTCTTCTCCCACTCATAGAGTATAGCCCTAGCCCTCTCGACGATCTTCCTACGCTTCTCAGCCCTGAGATCATGAATCTTCTCAATCTTCACGGATGCTGTATACGGCCCCACGCGCTCAATGCTCTCAATCATGGCGGCTATAAGTGCCGTCGAATACTTGTCAAGCGCGGTCGGCACCATGATCTTGCCAAAAGTCTTCTTATCCTGGACATTGACCGTTATCTCTATCCTCCCGATCCTCCCGCTCTTCTGGAGCTCCCTGAGATCAAACTCGCTGCTGAAAAGCCCCTCGGTCTGGCCGAAGACCGCGCCAACAACATCATTCTTATCCACTACACCGTTAACCTCGATCCTAGCCTCGATAAGATACTTCATCGAAGGTGCTCCAGCGCTCAAACCCTATTCCTCCCATGAGCATCAACACAAGCTCCAGCCAGCATTCAGCAGCGGATCCTATTAAATCTGACCTCCTCCCCCAAACTTTAGTGCCGGGGGTTTGGAGCTAAAATGCCTCTTTTTGAGGATTTAGCCTAGGGCTGGGTCTCCGGCCCATTACCCCTCCCGGGGCTCAAGATTATCGGCATCACTAGTATATCGTACGCTGCCACAAGATCGGCATTAAACATATTATTAGCTCTAGCTCTGCCTTCAGCACAAGGCCGCATGCATAACAGACGATATCCCCTTTCCCTAATAACGTCATCCCTCCGTCTCCAAGCCCTAACTATTAAGTCATTCAAGGATCAATTGACGAGCAAACTGGCTCTGTCTGAGATCCTTAAGCTTGATGGCTTTACTCAACGCATCCGCATCCTTGACACTTAGCCAAGTGCTAACCACTCTCTCACTTCTTCACCATTTCGTTTATACTAGTAAACAAAAGCATTTTTGCCTAGTGATGAAAGCCCTATACCCCTGCTGTGATTCTTATTCTGAGTCCATTGTATAATCGGGCACCGAGACTTTTATAGTTCTAAAAAACCTGGCTTACTGCTTTAATGGAGTAACTAGACGTAAGGAAAAGGCCGAGGGCACAAAAATCCAGGTAAGAAATATCGAGGGCCACCACTACGTCTACGTTGGCCCTAAAAGTGAAACCTATTTCTTGGCCTTGTAGGCGATATAGAGACATGGTAAACGGTCCCTTTTTATGATCCGTGAAGATGTTAAAGATTTTAGGGCATGGCTCATGACAAAGTTACTCGTTAATGTTGCAATTAAGACTGGATAAAACTATGCTCAAGAA
>CAZWXN010000041.1:0-9403 GCA_964637915.1 uncultured Nitrososphaeria archaeon
GTTCCATGAAGCTTCTCTGAGATATAATGTGGCGGGGCGACGCAATAAGTCTCATTTGAGAGGAATGGTCTTCCAAGAAGGAGATAGCCCGACTCAACCTCATCCGTATGAGATTCTGGGCCGCATTTCTCGATGAAGAGTCCGCCTCCAATGAATAATCCTATCGGCTGCCTTATCCTCCCACCATGAACCCTGAAAACCACGAGGCTGTACTCCCCTGATGGAAGATCCCTCAAGAGGCTTAGCGATATATTCTCGGGGCCATAGACATCAACCTCGAAGCCCGCCTCCCTCAAAACCTCAGCAGCAGACTCTATGAAGGTCTGATTCGGGTAGTCGGCGGCCAACCCATCTAATATTACCGCCCTCATCCGGGAAGGCTCCTCGGGGCTTTGTCCAAAGTAGATCGCAGCAGGCACGATCATCGCGGCTACCACTAGTATCAGGAGTATCCAGGGCCACCTCTGCCTACGCCGCCTAGAAAAGTAGATCCCCCTCCTTTTGCCATGTGTCCTCAACCCAGCGTGAGGTGGGTTATGGATCTTTTTTGAGAGCAAGGTTCCGTATATATGCATATAAGGGGAGAGATAAAGGAATATAACACAGCGCTTATCGGAGTAATATTGAAAGGAAATACGGGCGAGGGTAAGCTGTTTCTCGCCTAAGAAGGTGCTGATCGCGTTTTTATCCCTGGCGCTGATAATGAGCATCTTTGGCGTAGTGCCTGTGACGGCAGCCCCCCAGCCAAGATACATTGAGGTCCAGATAACTATCACCACTACCGGTGGGATCAATAGATTCTTCTCAGTTTCAACGGGGGATACGCTTGTTCAGGTAGTTAATCCACTCTACACGGTCTCCTCATCAACTACTGCGATGTTTACCACTAGGGAAAGCTTTCCGGGTAGCGTTTCCGGAGACCTATCCGGAACAATAAGTGACGGGGCATTCAACACCATATGGGTTGACATTACAGCAACCTCGATGAGGGGCTTAACGACAGGTCATGCCAAGTATTCGGACTCAATCGGCAGCTTCCAGCTAATAATGGTGCTGGATGTGGATGCTCAGCTTAGTGGCGGAAATATAGTATGAGCGTCATTAAAGGGATATGCTTTCAGTGAAGGCTCAGGCGGCTACACGGGTAAGCTGCTAATCGTTAAGCTTGAAGGCTCATTAGCAGGCTCGAACAAGTGGCAGTTTAACGGGAAAGGATGGATATTTGATGAAGCTGAATGTCAGCCGGCAACCTTTAGTGTTTCTGGATCAAGGGCAGGTGCCCCAGGTGTAACGAGACGGGTAAGCCTTAGTACTGATAATGTGGTTATGCAGTTCACCACGAATGATATAACGCTCGGCGCCAACGCTCCTGCAGAATTCACTACTAAGCAGAAATTGACCGGCACTTCTACCGGAGCATTAGCCGGCAGCTTCAACCTTGATTCAAATGCATTTATAATCACCTCGGGGACAGCTGCGGGCAAGGGATATAGCGTTGCAAGATTCGCATTCACCAGCCCGGATGGAACGGTGGATGGCTTCCTCATACTAGATAACACCAACTACGGTGTTCATAATGTATATATAGTCGGGGTCTCCGAAACAGGAGCATTCGTGAATAAGATCTTCCTAGGCGAGTTTAGGGGCACATTCACCAACCCATCAAACTACTATGATTACACCGGGCAGGGCTCCGTCAGAGTATGTTCGATACCACCCTCAGTAGGCGGTATAATACTAGATGCTGAGATCGCCTCCACCACTATGCTAGCATCACTATGGGCTTATGCCTCACTAATCGCAATAATCATGGCCGCAATAATGATCATACTAAGGAGGAAGCTGAAATAACATCACAACCTTTCTCATTTTTCTCCAACCCTCCACGCACTTTATCTTTCTTTTCTTGAGGGCTTCCAGAATGGTTCTCTCGCCTCGACAGCTCTTAGGAATAGCCTCTTCAGCTCCTCGTCTGATGCGCCCGACCTCATTGCTGTGAGGAACTCGATCTCATTATCACTTCTCATTAGGCATGGCTTAAACCTCCCATCATGGGTTATCCTAAGCCTTGTATCATTCATGCAAAAGAGATAGTTTCCAGATGGCCTGACAAACTCGACCCACACGCCATTAGGCATCTGATACCTACTCCTATAATGGAGGCTTCTCGTGATCCTCGCCACCGCCATCCGCGCAACCCTCTCCTCGAGGCCGGAGAGCGGGAGATAATAATGCTCCAGTCCCTGGCCCGCGGCAAGGCCGCATCCCACAAGCTCTATCAGCTGAACGACTATCTCACCGGATGATGACAGCTCCCCAGCAAGCCTGATGAGATCATCGAGCTCATCATCATTTATACCGCGGAGCATGACGACGTTGAGCTTGACAGGGTTAAGACCCGCCTCCACAGCAACCCTCACAGCCTCAAGCACCTGAGAATGCCTCCTAGCAGCCTCCACAAGGCCCAGCCCGGTTATCATGGCATAGCGATCCGGCCTAGTAGAATGCAGGCTTATGTTAACCCTCCTCAATCCATACATCCTGAGCTCCTGCGCCATCTCAGCAAACCTGAAGCCATTCGTCGTCATCGATAGATCCCTCAATCCGAGGTCTCCAAGCCTCGAGACTATCTCGAGTATGTCAGGCCTCATCATCGGCTCCCCGCCCGTGAGCTTAACGGAGTCCACGCCAAGCTCCATAGCAACCTTGACGATGCGCTCAATCTCCTCAGGAGTCATCAGCTCACCAGAATCATCCTCGAGACCCTCACCATGACAGAAGAAGCATCTTAGATCACAGGCTGACGTGACCGAGATCCTGAGACTCCTCACCGGCCTACCATAGCGATCCATCAGGGCCAACTGTATGACGGCTCAAGATTCGTCCACGGCCCTTTTAAGCATAATTCTACAACACATCAGGGGATAACACTTAAAAGGGATCAAGTATACTAGAGCTCCCACCATGCCGAAAACGCTTGTCATAAGCCCGAACAAGTGCACCGGATGCGGTATATGCATGCTCGCATGCTCCTATAAGCATTTCAAGATGATCAACCCCGCGAGATCAAGGATCAGGGTTGTGAGGCTCCCCCATGAGCCCGTTGACTCGCCAATATACTGTATTCAATGTGGCCTCTGCATCAGCGCATGCCCCTTCAACGCCCTCTCAAGAGATCTTAGAACAGGCGCCGTGAAGGTTAACCCCGAGAAATGCACTGGATGCGGCATATGTGTGCATGTCTGCCCATATGGCGCCGCATCGAGGGACCCCATGACCCATAAGGCCCTCATATGCGACCTCTGTGACGGCGAACCAGAGTGCGCCAAGGTGTGTCCTGAGGACGTGCTCCTCTACCTAGACCCAGATGATGCGGCCAAATACAAGCGGATAGCCTTCTCAAGGCTCCAGAGGAGGGAGGTTACGCCCCTAAAGCCCGATACGAGGTGATGGGTGGATGGCGGGTGGAAAGCTTTACGGCTATGCGGGCAAGATTCTCCGCGTCAATCTCTCGAAGGCAAAGATCGTGGAGGAGGATCTTAGGCCCGATCTCCTGAAGCTCTACTTGGGAGGGACGGGCTATGCCGCGAGAATACTATGGGATAGCCTTGAGAAGGGGATAGACCCGCTTAGCCCCGAGAACTTGTTGATAGCATGCACCGGGCCGCTCACGGGCACCCTGACACCATGCTCCGGCAGCGTCGAGTTCGTCTTCAAGTCGCCGCTGACAGGGATCTTCGGCCAAACTAGGGCTGGAGGAGGATTCGGGCCGAAGCTAAGGTATGCAGGCTACGACTTCATAATAGTTGAGGGTGCATCGGATAAACCCGTCTACCTCAGCATCATGGACGGGTCGCCCGAGATTAGGGATGCATCCCATATCTGGGGCAAGACTGTTCACGAGGCGACCGATATCCTGCTCGAGGAGGTTGGCGACCCCCAGGCATCCGTTGCATGTATCGGGCCGGGAGGCGAGAGGCTGATTAGATATGCGAGCATAATGGTCGACTATGATCGCGCTGCGGGGAGATGTGGCGGAGGCGCTGTGATGGGGTCTAAGAGGCTGAAGGCGATAGTGGTGAATGGTGACCGCGATATTGAGGCCGCCAAGCCAGACGAGTTCTATGAGGCTGCTCTCGAGGCGATAAAGGCTGTGAGTAAGCAGGGTAGGGAATCGCTGGGCCAGTTCGGAACCGTGGGCGGATTGCTTGGGCTGAACGAGTCTGGAGCTCTGCCGACGAGGAACTTCCAGACATGCTATTATGAGGGGGCTGAGAGGATGTCGGGCCAAGAGCTCGCGAGGAGATACCTGCTCAAGCGGAGGGCGTGCATGGGATGCCCGATTGGGTGCGGGAGATATGTCTGGGTTCCATCAGGCCCGTATATGACGCCGCCCCATGAGGGGGCCGAGTATGAGACCACTGACATGATCGGTGTCCAAAGCATGATGGGCTCTCTTGAGCCCCTCATCAGGGCGGATTACCTCTGCAATACCTATGGCATAGACACAATCTCGGCTGGAAACGTGATCGCGTTCGCGATAGAAGCATATGAGAGGGGCTTGATAACGGATGAGGATACGGGCGGGATTAAGCTGAGGTGGGGCGATGCGGATGCCTGTCTAAAGCTTCTCGAACTCATCATAGAGCGTAGAAATATCGGGGATCTCCTGGCCGAAGGTGTTAAGCGCGCCGCCGAGAAGATCGGGAGAGGTGCAGAGGACTTCGCTTGCCATAGCAAGGGATTGGAGGTGCCGGCCCATGATACTCGAGGGACCTCAAAATCGCTCGCGATACAGTATGCTATCGGTAACCCGAGAGGCGCATGCCATATAGAGCCGCTATGGTCTCCGATGTGGGACTTCTCTAGGTCAAGTCTAGGGCTTGAGGAGCTTGGATTACCATGGCCGCCGCCGAGCAGGTTCGAGGAAGTTGGCGTCAGAAGGGGTGAGGCGTGCAGGCTTCTCTGGCTCTATGGCGAGCTCGCAAGCATACTCGGGATATGCAGGTTCAGCATGCAGGGAAGTGAAGACAGGATACTCACGCCAGCGAGGCTCTCACGCCTAGCCTCCACGCTAACGGGATGGGATCTCGCTCCCAAGGACCTGATCAAGATCTCCGACAGGGTCTACACGCTGAAGCGCTGTTTCAACGTGAGAGAGGGGGTTAGCAGGGAGGACGATAGGCTTCCGAGGAGGCTTATGGAACCCCTCACAACGGGGCCCACAAAGGGTCAAAGGGTAGAGAACCTCGACGCGATGCTCGACGAAACATATGAGGCTCTTGGATGGGATAAGAAGACTGGGAAGCCTACGAGGGAGAAGCTGAGGGAGCTTGGGCTCGATGATGTGGCCGAGGTCATCTGGGGAGGCTAAACCTCAAAGCCTTATTCATCCAAGTGTATAGCCGGGTTGGCGACCACAAGCCCAGATGAGAAGCTGGTCCTCGGCATAGAGTCCACAGCTCATACATTCGGCGTCGGGATAGCATCAAGCTCCGGCAAGATACTGGCCAACGTGAATTATGTCTACCGTCCGAGGGAGGGCGGGATACATCCAAGAGAGGCGGCTCAGCATCATAGCAGGATAGCGGCAAAGGTGCTGAGGGAGGCTCTCGAGCAGGCTGGCGTGAAGCCCATAGACCTCGATGGAGTAGCATTCTCGATTGGGCCTGGAATGGGGCCGTGCCTCAGGGTCGGCGCCACGGTGGCACGCGCCATCGCACTCAGGCTCGACAAGCCCCTGATAGGCGTCAACCATAGCGTGGCCCATATCGAGATCGGGAGGCTCGCGACCGGCTGCAGGGATCCCATCGTCCTCTATGTCGCCGGAGGCAACACGATGATCACGAGCTATATCGATGGCAGATACAGGATCCTCGGCGAGACCCTGGATATAGCTGCTGGAAACTGTCTCGATGTCTTCGGGATAAAGGCTGGTATAGGGCCCATGCCGGCCCCGGAGGAGTATGCTAGGAAGGGTGAAAGGTTTCACCCGCTCCCCTACCGGGTTAAGGGGATGGATGTCTCATTCTCAGGCCTTCTAACAGCGGCCCTGAAGCTCCTCGGAGAGGTTAGGCTCGAGGACCTTTGCCTTAGCATAACCGAGACTGTTTACAGCATGCTGACAGAGACTCTTGAGAGGGCGCTTGCATATGCTGAGAAGGAGGAGATACTTCTCGTGGGCGGGCTCGCTAGAAGTAGGAGGCTGAGGGAGATGATCGAGGAAATGGCGAAGCTCCATGATGCAAGGGTCTACACGGTGCCCCCGGAGTATGCTGGCGATAACGGGGCGATGATCGCCTGGACAGGAGCCCTCCAGCTCATCGCGGGCCAGACTCTGAGGATTGAGGAGAGCAGGGTTAGGCCTAGATTCAGGCTAGATGAGGCCGAGGCTAGATGGAGGATGATAGGCCTGTAGGGGGAGGTGTGATGATCGGGGAGAGGCTTGAGGTCATTAGGATCGGCGCGGAGGCTGTTGTCTCCCGGCTCGAGTGGAATGGATTCAAGATGGTGTCGAAGCATCGTGTGCCGAAGCCTTACAGGTTCCCGGAGCTTGATAGATGGGTTAGGGATAGGAGGACCCTGCATGAGGCTAGGGTGATCACGAGCTTGAGGAGGCTTGGGATACCATGCCCTGCGATCCTCCTCATGGATAGGAGCGAGGCGACGCTCTACCTCCAGCTAATCGAGGGCGTTGAGCTGAAGAAGGCTCTCGACTCGTTGCCGGTCGAGGAGGTTGAGAGGCTGGCAAACATGCTCGGCAGGATGGTTGGGAGAATGCATAGGGGCGGCATCGCGCATGGCGACCTCACAACATCCAATATCATGCTCGATAGGATGGGGAACCTCTATTTCATAGACTTCGGCCTAAGCGCGATAACAAATGACCCGGAGGAGCTGGCTGTAGACATACACCTCCTTGATAGAAGCCTAGAGAGTGTTCACCACAGGTTGAGGGCGGTGTTTATGAGGAGCTTTCTCAAGGGCTATGCAGCCGCGGCCGGCATGGACTTCCTACAAGCATTAATCGAAAAAGTTAAGGAGATCAGAAGTAGGGGGAGATATGTTGAGGGGCGGAGAAAGAGGTATTAGATTCGTGGTCGTGACGAGCAATCCTGGAAAGGCTAGGGAATTCGAGAGCATCTTCTCCGGATATGGATTGAGCTTCAGGATTGAGCCTATTAAGACGCCGGAGATACAGGCAGTGGATCTGAGGATAATCGCTGAGCAGAGCGCGATTTATGCTTATGATATTCTCAGGGAGCCCGTGCTGGTCGAGGATGCGGGTCTCTTCATAGACGCGTTAAACGGCTTTCCGGGGCCATTCAGCAGCTACGTCTACAAGACTATCGGAATAAGAGGGATACTGAAGCTCATGGAGGATGTTGAGGATAGGAGGGCGCGATTCCTATCAGTCATAGCATTCTACACGCCGATGATCGGCAGCGTCAAGATATTCACGGGGGAGGTTGAGGGGTATATAGCGAGGGAGCCCCGCGGCTCCGGCGGCTTTGGCTTCGATCCAATATTCATCCCGGCTGAGGGCGATGGAAAGACATTCGCCGAGCAGAGCATTGAGGAGAAGAACAAGCTCTCTCATAGGGCGAGGGCTGCTAGAGAATTCGCCGAGTGGATACTATCGCTCGAGCCCATCTCGCCGGCATACGAGTAGCCCCTAGATCAACCCAATCCTCCTTCTGAGATACGATGACGGGAGGCTTCTAATCCAGTTCAGGTCATTCATGTAGAATGTTCTTATGTCGTCTAGGTCATAGAGCGCGAGGGCAAGCCTCTCCAACCCCCCTCCCCATGCAAGGACTCTATGCTTTACTCCCATGGGCCGGGTTACCTCAGGCCTAAAGACGCCCATGCCGATAAGCTCGAGCCAGGCCTTCTTATCCTCGAGATATGCTATCGCCTCCGCCGATGGCTCCGTGTATGGGAAGTAGCTTGGCCTAAACCTGACATTCTTAAGCCCAAGCCTAGCATAGAACTCCTTGATCAATCCTAATAGATCTCTGAAGGATACGCTCTCTCCCATTACTATCCCCTCGATCTGATGGAACTCTGCAAGATGCTTCCAGTCAACCTTCTCATTCCTGTATATCCTATCGACCGAGAATACCTTGACCGGCGGCTCCCGGTGATCGGCGAGCCACCTTATTGTCGTGGCGGTTGTATGCGTTCTCAGGAGGAGCTTTCTCGCCTCATCCTCCCTCCACTTATAGCCCCATCCCGTAGACCCTGTATCGCCTCCATCCTCATGCGCCCGCCTAACAGGTTCCACGAGATGCATGGGTAGGTCGCCCATCTCAGGCTCGGCTAGATAGAACGTGTCATGCATCTCCCTCGCAGGGTGGTCTTGGGGCTGGAAGAGGGCGTCAAAGTTCCAGAAAGCCAGCTCGACAAGCGGGCCCTTAATCTCCTCAAAGCCCATCTCAACAAACACCTCTCTCACGATCCTTATCAGCTCCCTCAGCGGATGCCTCTTGCCGGCGAAGACCGGCGGCGTCGGCGCCCGCACATCGAACCTGCTGAACCTCACCTGCCTCCACTCGCCCGATACAAGCATGCTGGGAGTAAGCCTGGTAACCTCCCTAACCTCGAGAAGAGAGTCATCGAGCTTTAGGAGAGCCTCGCTCGGCTTCAAGACATGAATCCTCTTGACCTTAACATCGAGCACACCGGGTCTCGAGGCGAGCCGCTGACAAGCCTCCCTCAAGTTCTCCGGGATCTCCGAGACCTCCCTCTCACCATCTCTCAGAATCCTGAGAAGATGCTCCTCGGGAAGCTCGCCGGGCTCCGAGACAAGCCTAGCATAAACATTCTCACCAATCTTTTCGATCTTTATCCACCCCATCCTGCGAGCCCAATTAACACCGATCCTGAACTCCTTCTCTCCAAGCTCCTTCTCCAATATCTTTAGGTCAAGCCTCCCACCAGCCGTCTTAAGCGCCTCTACAAGCCTCCTCTCAGGGAGGCCGCGCTCCGCGTAGATCCGCCCCTCCTCGCCAAGCCCATAGAACCTTCTCTCATACTCCTCAACCTTTACCAGTCCTTTGCTCGATAGCCAGAGAGCGGCTTTCGCGATCGAGCCAACATCCCTGCCAATGAGCTCCGCAGCTTCCTCGAAGGTGAGCGGCCTACCAGCCCGCTTTAAAGCCCTAGCAACTTCCCTCTCAAGCCAGTGGAGAACAAGCTCCGAAACAATAACCGGTCCCTCGCGATCACGGCATCTCCAGCGAGATTTAAGCCTCACGTGGCGCGAGAAGAGCTTCGAATCCGATGGATGCGTCGAGCCAAGAAATGCCGTGGCCCTAGGAGGAAAAGATTAAGAGTGGATGGAAGGGCTCGCCTAGTTGAGGGGCCCGTTGGCTAGCCAGGATAGGCCCCCAGCCTCCGG
>CAZWXN010000042.1:0-9288 GCA_964637915.1 uncultured Nitrososphaeria archaeon
GGCTCAGGGTTGGAGACTTGGTCTTTGTGGATGGCCTCGTGGTTACGTTGAGAGATGCTGGGCATAGGAGGGCGATCGAGTATCTTAGGAGTGGTAGGAGGCTGCCAATAGACCTCGCGGGTCTCGTATTGTATCATATGGGCCCTGTTGTCCGGATGGATGAGGGTGGCTGGGAGATTGTTGCCGCTGGGCCAACCACGAGTGCGAGGCTGGAGGTCTATGAGCCGGAGCTGATCGAGAAGGCTGGCATCAGGCTTATTGTCGGCAAGGGTGGGATGGGCGCCAAGACCGCTGAGGCCTGTAAGGGGTTTGGAGCCGCCTATGCCATCTACCCGGGAGGGGCTGGGGCATTAGCGACCGAGGCGATTGAAGCGGTCGAGATGGTGGAGTGGCTCGACCTCGGAATACCTGAGGCGATGTGGGTTCTCAGGGTAAGAAACTTCGGCCCACTCATGATCGTGATAGACTCGACTGGAAGAAACTTCTACGAGGAGAGGAGGAGAATCGTTGAGGAGAATATGAAGAGGGCGGCGGGCCTCGTGTGATAGTGCATTCTCATTTCGCCGAATACATTATCGTCAATTGACTCATAAGACGCGGAACATTCTACGCTCGATCATCGCACCGTCAAGATACTAATAGAGGTCTCAAGTATTGTTAGGCGGGATCGGAATTGGGAAGTATTGAGCGGATGTTTGATCCCGAGACAGTGGCGGTAATCGGGGCGACTGATAGGGAGGGCTCGGTCGGCAGGGCGATAATGGAGAATCTACTAGAGTGGAGGAATAATCGGGAGATCTTCCCGATTAACCCGAATAGGGAGAGCGTGCTTGGGCTGAAATGCTATCCGAGCATTAAGGATGTTCCGAAGCATGTTGACCTCGCGATAATAGCTGTTCCAGCAAAGCTGGTCCCGAAGATTGTTGAGGAGTGCGGGGAAGCTGGTGTCGATGGCGTTGTAATAATATCTGCTGGTTTCAGGGAGGTTGGTGAAGAGGGTAGAAAGCTCGAGGAGGAGATAAAGCGCATCCAGCAGAAGTATGGTATGAGGATTCTGGGGCCAAACTGCTTCGGCTTCATCAGGCCCCACATAGGCCTTAACGCCACATTCTTCAGGAAGATGCCCGAGCCCGGGCCGATAGCATTTATCTCGCAGAGCGGGGCTCTTGGCTCCGCGATCCTAGACTGGGCTCTCACGCACCATATAGGATTCAGCATGTTCATCTCACTCGGCTCCATGCTCGACATAGACTTCGGAGACCTGATAGACTATCTTGGAGAGGATCCTGAAACACGTAGCATATTAATCTACATGGAGGGGATTGATGATATTAAGAGAGCTAGGAAGCTAATGAGTGCTATCAGGGGGTTCGCGAGGACAAAGCCTATACTAATATTGAAGCCGGGGAAGTATGAGGCGAGCGCGAGGGCCGCGAAATCGCATACCGGCGCGATGGTCGGCAGCTTTGAGGTCTATGATGCCGCGTTCAAGAGGGTTGGCGCCATCCGGGTCGACGAGATAGAGGATCTATTCAACTGTGCCAGGGTCTTGGACTCCAAATATCTCCCAGCCGGCCCGAGGCTCGCGATAATAACTAACGCGGGAGGGCCGGGCGTGATCGCGGCGGACGCGGTCATAGATTATGGGGGAGAAATGGCGAGGCTCTCGGAGAAAACGATTAACGCCCTCGACATGATACTGCCGCCGCACTGGAGCAGGGGAAACCCAATAGACATCATAGGAGATGCTGATGTCAAGAGATATGTTGAGACGCTCAAGGTTTGTCTAAACGATCCCGGGATAGATGGCATAATCGTGATATATACGCCGCAGGGGGCGGCCAAGCCCATCGAGCTCGCTGAAGCGCTTATCGACGTGATCGCCGAGAAGAGGAAGCCAGTCCTTGCAGTCTGGATGGGTGGAAGCGACGAGGTGCGGGAAGCTAGACAGTTATTCTCGAAGAATGATATCCCATGCTATTCGACGCCGGAGGACGCCGTGAGGACATACATGTACATGTACGAGTATAAGCGGAACCTAGATCTCCTATACGAGACGCCGAGGGAGATCTCGGTCGATTTATCGCCGCCGATACATCATCTTAAGGTTCTAATCAGAAGGGCGAGGAGGGAGAAGAGGGATGTCCTACTGATGGATGAGGCGGAGCGCTTCATGAAGGCTTACGGCATACCGACCCCAGAGGGTGGTCTCGCGAAGAGCGTTGGCGAAGCCATGCTGATCGCCTCCAAGATAGGATACCCGGTGGTGCTGAAGATGGTATCCCCGGACATAATACATAAGGTTGATGTCGGCGGCGTCATCACGGGGATAAAGAATGAGAATGAGCTCAGGGAGGGGTTCAACAGGCTTATCCAGAGGATTAGGGAGAGGATGCCTGAGGCGCGGATCGAGGGCGTCTATGTCCAGAAGATGGTGACGAACGCGGACTATGAGCTCATTATTGGATCGAAGAAGGATCCGGTCTTCGGCTCCGTGATACTCTTCGGGGCAGGGGGGTTCGGCGTCGAGCTCTTCAAGGATTATGCGATCGGTCTCCCGCCGCTCAACCAAGTCTTGGCAAGAAGGCTCATGGAGGAGACAAAGATCTACAGGTTCCTCGTGAAGGGGTATAGGAACAAGCCACCCGTCGATATCGCTAAGCTCGAGGAGATCCTTGTGAGGTTCTCCAATATGCTGGTCGACTTCCCGGAGATCAAGGAGGTTGACATCAACCCGCTCCTCGTCTCGGGGAGCGAGGCATGGGCCGTCGATGTGAGGATAGTACTGGATCATGAGCTCGGGGATAAAGAGCCGGAGCAATACTCTAATCTCGTTATAATGCCGTATCCATCGAAATATATCGTCCCTTATCGGCTGAGGGATGGGACGCAGGTGATTCTCAGGCCTATCAGGCCGGAGGATGAGCCCCTAGAGGCTGAGTTCATCGAAGACCTCTCGGAGGAGACTAAGAGGTTCAGGTTCTTCTACGTAATCAAGGAGATAACTCATGACATGCTTGTAAGGTTCTGTAACATCGATTATGATCGTGAGATGGCCATAGTTGCCGAGTATATGGATAGCGGTGGAAGGAGGAGGATTGTTGGTGTTGGGAGGCTGATAATGGATCCATTCAGGAGGCGCGGGGAGTTCGCGGTTGTCGTCGCGGACGACTTCCAGGGAAAGGGCCTTGGCACTAAGCTGATAGATATGCTCATACAGGTAGCCATGGATAAGGGCCTTGAATCGATCTACGGCCTGGTAATGCCGGAGAACATTAGGATGATAGAGCTCTGCAGGAAGCTTGGCTTTGAGCTAAGGCACACGCCGGAGGAGGTTATTGTGGAGCTGAACCTGAGGGGCGAGAGGGTATCCGAGATACCGGAGCGAGAGATAATAGCCCGCTCGAAGAAGAAGACCTTCCTCAAGGCTAGGCCGCCGACCATAGAATCCCCTGAGAGCTGATCTTGGGAAACCTTTATTCGGAGAGGGCGGCTTTAAGCCCCTTGGTGACGGTTGGTTGAGCGAGCCCGAAAGGGAGACAGCGTTCTCAAAACTTCCTCCAAGACTCCAGGAACAGTTCTTCGAGCTCGCGGAGGAGGCGTGTAGTCGGGTCTCCAAGATCCTTAGAAGGGAGGATGAGAAGCTTGGCGACCTCATGCAGAGCCTGAGATTTAGGAGGGCTCCACGTGATCTTCCACGCGGCCTCAGGATCGGGGTTGTTGACGGCTCCCATTCCCCGAAGCTCAGCGAGAGGCTTGGCTTCAGGATCGGCGTCTACGCCGCGACATACATGGTCTTCGACGGAGATAGGATAATCACCGATGATGATAGGGAGTCTATGTGGTCTGGATACTTGATAGCCCCCCAGACGGGAAGCCCGCTCTATACTAGGAAGATCCTAAGCCTTCTCGCAACACTCATCGAGCGGAAGCTCGCGCTCCAATGCATAGAGAAATACGATGTTGATATAATGCTTGTTGATGGCTCCTTCTACGGCTTCAGGACGAGATGCAGCGAGATAAAGGAGAAGAGGATTGAGGAGCTGGGGCTTGAGGGCCCAGATCTCAATAATATGAGGATTAGGACCGGCTGGGACTTGATCGACGAGGTCTATGAGCATACGATGAGGCTGAGGGAGAGCGGGAGAGCTGTTGCGGTGATAAAAAGAATTAGGACCGCGGCGATAGATGGATGGCTTCTCACGAGAACATGGTCCCTCGACTCGACGCTAAATAGGAATGATAGGGCGATACTTAGGAGGCTTATGCGCCCCGGAGAATACTTTGACTACGCGGATCTGTTGGGCGAAAACTTCTATTATCTGCATTATAGTAGCTTGAAGGGCTGGTTCCATGAGATAAAGAGGAAGATCAGCGGGAAACCCGACGATGAGAAGATAAAGATAGCGCTTGATCATGTTGAGAAGAAGCTTAAGCTCCAGATAGCGACGGATCTCTGTCCGAAGGATGCATGCGATGCTCTCAGGGAGGCGACCTTCAGGGAAGTATTGTCCCCTAGGCGACTATACATCCGGCTATCTCCCCATGCGGCGCCGGCTTGCATAGAGCTGGGAAGCGGCGTTGATCCGGACCTAGTCCTATCATATCTCCAAGCATCCGCCAACCCGGCGACCGGCCTACCATTCCCAATAGACCTCATAGATGAGATCATATCCTTTGACAGGGAGCTTGCATCAGAGTTCGCGGACGAGGTTGAGGCAAGGCTGCTCCTAAGCTCCGGCCTCGACGTCGATCATGTTTATGGGGAGTTCGAGCCGATAAATCCCCAGAAGCCGGAGTAGCAGGGGCATGAAGATCTGGATGGACATTCTGAGCCCAAAGCAGCTCCTCCTATTCACGAGCTTGGCTAAGAGATTCAAGGAGCTTGGATACAGCATTCTCCTGACCTCGCGGAGGTATATACAGCTTGATGAGCTGCTTGAGACGAGCTTCCGGGAGTGGGGCGTCATTAGAGTTGGGGAATGGGGTGGCGGAAGCCTCGAGGGAAAGCTTAGAGCCGGCATAGAACGGATGAGACTACTGCTGGATGTGGTGGCTGGCGAGAGGCCGGACTTATGCCTCTCGAGCGGCTCGCCGGAGGCCGCTAGAATAGCATATGGCCTCGGGATCCCGCATCTTCTAATCTCGGATACGCCGCACTCGCCGGTAAACAGGCTCACCGCGCCACTCTCCAAAAAGGTCCTAACACCTTGGGTGATACCTGTTCGAGAATGGGTTGAGGCGGGCGCAAGCAGGAGCATGATAACGCGTTATAGGGCGCTGGATCCATGCTTTTGGCTGAGAGATTTCAAGCCGGATAAGAGCATTCTCGGAGACTTGGAGGAAGGACGATATGTCCTTTTCAGGATGCCCGAGACTCAGGCCGCCTATATGAGGGCTGGAGACCGCGAGTTCATAGAGCTCGCTGAAAAGATCGGCGAGATCCTCGGCGGCATGAGGCTCGTGGTGCTCTGTAGATACGTGGAGCAGGCAGAGCTCGCGAGAAGGATACTAGGCGAGAGGGCGGTGATAGTGGATAGGCTTGTTCCAGGAGCGTCGCTGATAGCATTCTCGGCGGCATTCATCGGTGGTGGCGGCACGATGACGCAGGAGGCCTCGCTACTCGGGGTGCCAGCAATCTCAATCTACCCCGGAGAGCTTCCAGCAGTCCTCAAGTTCCTCGAGAGAAGAAAGCTCCTTGTACATCTCAGAGACCCGGAAGCCATCATACAGACCATGACAAGGCTCTTGAAGAGGCTTGACGCCGTCAGGGATTCTTGGAGAAGGAGAGCCCAGAATCTCTGGAGATCCTTAGAGGATCCATTCAACGTAGTCTTGAAGGAGGTGGAGTCTCTAGCCTAGCCTCCTCAAGTTTTCAAGCCTGCTGATGAAAGAGTCATATGCCTGCTTAATCTCTCCCCGGCACCTCTCGAGGGCCTCCCCAAGCCTGCTCCTCGGCAGCGATCTCGAGAGATATGGATAGACCTCGGCCCATGTCTTCTCGATGGCGCGCTGAATATCCTCCACGGCTTTTACAAGATCTCTTGCCGGCTCAGCCGCCTTAGGCTCCTCCGCGGCAAGCCTCTCCACAATCCTCCTAATCTTCTCGACCTCCTCCTTGGCCTCTGTCCTAATATCTAGCAGGATCTTGCGAGCCGTGCTGCGATCATGGATCTTATCGCTTGAGATGAGATCCATAAGCCTCTGGTAGATCCCGGTGATTGTGCTCGCCTCATCCATTAGGCTCTCACCAACCCTCTTCTCCACGACCCTTCCATGAGGCCTATACACGATCGTTATCGAGGATACGACTATGATTAGGGCGGCTAGGACGAGGTAGGGTGCAACCTGGAAGAAGCTAATTCTCCTCTCATAGCCCAAAGTAATATTAAAGCCGCTGGCATTAATCGGATCAACATGGTCGAAGCGATATGATAAGACTGTCCTCTCAGGATATTCTCTTCTCAGCTCAATCGGCTCCGGATTCCACGACTTGAGCCTCTCTCCCTTCAAGCATATCTCAACATCATAGACCCATATCGTGGTGTTTAATGGCATGGGAAGCGCGATGATCGAGACCTCATCGGCTCCAAGTTTTATCATGCTGGAGGTCTCGTTTATCTTGGCGACAACGGTGAAGAGGTCGGATCCTCCTTGGCTGAGAGGCTGCCTAAGCCTTATCACGGCCTCTCCGGCCTCACTAATACTACTCGACAGTCTTCCCAGGGCATCCTCGGCTCCGATCAGCTCGAAGCCCCTGGGCAGCCTCAGCTTAACCTCACCCAATTGGGGGCCGCCTAAAAGCCTCATCTTCAGCGATATGCTAGCCCTTCCCTCCGGAACCTCCACCAAGAGCTTCGCGGAGATAACATCAAGAATTCTAAGGCTATTGCTTGAGAACTTTACAGAAATCATGTTAACCTCTCCACGGGATAGGTCGAGATCGCGAAGCTCCCCGGAGAGCATGCTGGGCTTGGTCTGGTTAAGCCAGCCGGGCGAGATCTCGGCGATTATAGCATCCGCCGGCAGCCTAACCTCCACCGAGAAATCACTCCTTCCAAGATCTTCAACCCTAGGATGAGCTGGGATCCTCATGGAGAATGTCTGGTCCGCCGGGCTCCATGAAAGAACATCTCGGAAGATTGTCAAGAGATGTATCTCCGTGCTAGATGCGCTATCCACGACGATCCAGAAGAAGTCATCCTTAACCACGAGCTCTGGATTGGAATCCTCCCAGCATGCATAGTTCACCAAGTTCTTGAGGAGCTCCTTTGGGAATCCTATCCTCGTGGTGTCGCCGGCTGCGGGCAGGACATCGTAAACATATACCAGCCCGTTTTCATTTACCTCGATTACTCTGCGTGAAGTTTGCTCGAGGGCTGAGGCTGGGGCTATCATCTGCAGGGACAATAGCATTATCACGAGTGCCGCGAATAATGATAATCTTCCCTGCCTCAAGATTTTTCGGGTCTAGGTTGCATGGTCTCATTATTTAAGGAATTCTGATCTATCCCGCTTTCCGGAGTCTTGCTCTCCGATGGCTGAACCTTCTTGCCCTCTTCGCTGGCGCCCTTCCCCTGCTCCATGCTCTTCTTGAACATGGCAATGAGCAGCTCTTCCCTAGTCTTTCCATAAGTCTCTATTCCAAGGCTCCTCGCCTTCTCGATAATATCCCTTTCAATATCTTGCCCCTCCTCCTGCTGAGCTGCTTTCTCGGCCTCGCTCTCAAACTCCTTAACCAGCTCCTGAACCGTTGAGGCGGCCTTCTCATACTCCCTCCTCGCCTCAGCTAGCGCCCGGGCAAACCTCGGTATTGTCTGAGGATCCCATAGTATGAGAAGAATTATTATGAGTGCTATGAAGAGCCACTCTATGCCCTCGATCATCCTCGAATCCTAATAATAGTCTATGATGCGGGGGATTTAGGGTTTTAGCTTGCCCAGCCCCGACTCCTTGAAGAACATCTTATCAGAGTATATTACCCCCTCGGCCTTAACATTCCTCAGATAGATTCTCGTGAGCGTGAAGATGGCGTCATGGGCGTCTCCGGAGTAGAATCTCAGCCCCCTAACACCCCTCTCCTCAAGCCTCCTATCCACCTCATGCCCCCGTAGATCTGATGGCAAAGCTCCTTTAGAGCCGACGATAAAGCTCCACATACCCTCAAGAGACTTCACATATGAGGCGTAGAGGCATGTCCGGGGGAAGACCGAGGCCATAGTCTTCTGGATCGAGGCAACTATCGCGTCCTTAACCAATAGAGGCGCAGCATGGGTAACAATCATCCCATGATCCCCGAGCTTCCTGAATGCGAGCTCATAGAACTCCTTGGTATATAGCTGGATGGCGAGGCCCTCCTCCGAGGGATCCGTCACATCCATTATTATCACATCATAGTATCCATCGGGCTGGTTGGACAGATATCTTCTCCCCTCCTCGATCACGAGCCTTAGGCGTGGATCTTCAAACCCCTCCCTCCCCCATGGAAGATACTTCTTCACGATCTCTATCAGTTCTCCATCGAGGTCAACCATCTGTATCTCCTCGACATCCATGTGCCTCTCAACTTCCCGGGCTGTTGCGCCCTCACCCCCACCAACTATCAGGACGCGCCTAGGCCTCGGATGGGATATCATGGCGGGGTGAACGAGAAGCTCATGATAGATGAATTCGTCCTCCGAGGAGGATTGGAGAAATCCATCGAGGAGCAGGACAACGCCGAAATCCCTCGTCCTAAGTATATCAACCCTCTGATATCGCGTTCTCCCCGAGTAAATTACCTCCTCGATGCCGTAAAGTGATGCCAAGCTCTCAGTTATCCACTCAAGGACGAACTTCGTCGAAGCAATTCTTATAGTCATTTCGCTTATCGCGTTTCTTGAAGCTTTTCCATCCTTATAAGCCCTCGCACCATCTCCGTCACATTCACCTTCTCCGGCCTAAAGCTCCTCACAACATGCTCATAGGCCTTCCATGGGTCAGCCTTCTCCCCACAGGTAAAAATATCTAGGGCAGCATAACCATACTCCGGCCAAGTATGCAGTGATATATGCGACTCAGCGAGCGCTATGATGACCGTGACCCCACCCCAGGGCTCAAACCTCTTGTGAAACTCACCTAAATAAGTCGCGCCGGAAACCTCCACGGCCTCCCGTAACACCGCGATAGCCTTATCTAGGTCTGAGAGAAGGCCGGGATTGCATCCATACATCTCTGCTATAATATGCCGCCCCAAAACCTTCATCTCCCCCAATCAGACTCTCCCCTCCCCGAAGAGCCTATTTAAAA
>CAZWXN010000043.1:0-8226 GCA_964637915.1 uncultured Nitrososphaeria archaeon
CTCCAGAAGAAGGGTGTTAGGGTTCTGGGTGTGGCGGAGAGCTTTAGGAAGAATATTGGGGGGAAGGCGGCCCTAGCCGGTGTCGTCATGCGCGGCGACCTCATCATAGATGGCGTGGTGTTCAGTGAGTGCACGGTCGGTGGCATGGACGCGACAGACAGCATCCTCGAGATGTATAGGTCGCTTAGGAGGGAGGATATCATGCTCTTGATGCTGAATGGCTGCATAATAAGCTGGTTCAACGTGATCGATCTCCAGAGGCTCCATGAGGAGACAGGGCTCCCCGTGATCTCCGTGACATACAACCCGAGCGCCGGGATCAGGGAGTATTTCGTCAAATATTTTCCCGATGACTGGGAGAGGAGGATCGAGGTCTATGAGAGGAATGGGCCGAGGATCGAGATGATGAATAAGAATGGCTTCAAGATCTATTTCAGGTCTGTTGGGCTGGATCCAGGCGATGCGGCCAAGATAATAGACCGATACACGATCTTCGGGAGGGTGCCCGAGCCGCTGAGGGTGGCGAGGATCCTCGCTCACGGTCTCCTCGAGCACATGAGGAAAAGATGATTACACGGCTGCTAGCGAGTCATGTTTGAAGAATCATGGCGCTTTATCTCGTTGGGCTGGGCCTCGGGAGCAGCGGCTACCTGACAAGGAGGGCCATGGAGGTTATCGCGAGATCTGATAAGGCTTACTTGGATACTTATACAAGCTTCCTCGAGCCGGGGCTCATTGAGGAGCTGAGGATTATCCTAGGCTCTAGGCTTATCGAGGCTGATAGAAGGCTCTTGGAGGAGGATGTCTCGCGCATAGTTGAGGAGGCTGGAGAGAGGGATATCGCGGTCCTCGTCCCAGGAGACCCCCTGATAGCCACCACACATATCTCGATCATCGTTGAGGCTGCTCGTAAGGGCGTCAAATATCATGTGATCCATGGCGTCTCAGCACATTCCGCTCTCATCTCCGCCTCATGTCTCCAGGCATACAAGTTCGGGAAGATCGTGACCATTCCCAGGAGCGGCGTTGGCGTCGAGACATGTTATAGGGCGATCCTCGAGAACATGGAGCGCGGCCTCCACACCCTCATACTTCTCGACACGGCGGATGGAGGCCTGGACATACCATCAGCGATAAGGCTGCTTATGCGGGTTGAGGATGAGGTTGGGATGGGCCTGATAACGCCTGAGAGGCTAATAATATGCCTAGCCAGAATAGGGTTTAGGGATGAGTTCAGGTGGGCTGGAAGCCTCGCCGAGGCGCTTGAGAGAAGCTACCCGCCACCACCACATAGCATAATCTTCCCGGGAAGCCTCCATTTCTCTGAGGCGGAGGCGCTGGAGACCCTGCTGGGCGCGAGCCCTAGGGTGATTGAGCAGCATAAGCCGCTTTGGGGCATCTGGCAGAGGCTACAGAGGTATATCGAGAATGTCGAGAACGCGCTGAGGGGGCTCGAGCTCATAGAACAGTCGAGCGAGGTTAGGAATGTCTTGGACCTAGTGGAGAGATATCTTGATGATTCGAGGAGGTTTCTCTCGGGCGGCCGCGGCCTCGACTCCCTGGCCGCGATCTCTTATGCCGAGGGGCTGTTAGACTGCCTCAGGATGCTCGGCAGGGTCAGGTTCTCATGGGGCTCAAGACAAGGCTAGATCGTGATAAAGGACTCGATCGGTATATTGAACTCCTCCATGAGCCTCTCCTTAACCCCTCTCAGGGCTATTATCGAGAACACTCCCGAGATATTCGCCTTAAGCTCTTTACATAGGGCTATCAGCGCCCTCATGGTGCCACCCGTCCTGATTATATCATCCACGAGGAGGACATACTCCCCCTTCTTCACGAGGCCCTTCGGGAGGTAGATGTATCGGTATGCCCCCGACTCGAATATCTGCTTAACCTCCACGAAGTCCCTTACGCCGATCTTCTTGTTCTTCCTCGCGATCGCTATGCTTACTCCGAGGATTGAGGCCAGCTGATATGCGACCGGAATGCCGTCGGACTCCATCGTCATCACCCTATCAACCTTGAATCCCATGAGCTTCTCGAGCTCGGCCAGGACTATCTGCTTCAATAGAAGCGGATCATGGATTATCTCGCTCGTGTCTATTGCCCCGACCTCATCTCTTGCAAGCCTTCGCCTAACCTCATCTAACAGGAACTCTCTCTTGAAGGCCGCCATGATTGCCCTAGACTTCTCGGGGCTCGGGAGAACATGGCCATTCACATATCGCGAGAGGACGGCTGGCGGGAGGCCGAGGATGGAGGAGAGCCTCTCATAGGACATGTGCTTCTTGAGCATCCTAAGAGCCTCGATCGAGTTCAGCCTATACCAGAGCTCATCCAGCCTCCTCAACTCCAAGGCACCCAGGGAAAGGTGGACTTAGCTTGGAATTAAAACCTCCACCAAGCAAGCTGATCAATGGATAAATAGGGTGGACCTGGATTTGTGCGGTGATGGAGGAGAGGGCTGGGAAGCGCGTCCTAGCATCCGGGGCATTCGAGCTCCTCCACCCAGGCCATGTCAGGTTTCTTGCGGAGGCTAAGCGTGTTGGAGGCGAGGGCTCGAGGCTTATAGTCGTCGTGGCCAGGGATGAGACGATCAGGCTGAGGAAGGGGAGGGAGCCGATCCTCGGGGAGCAGGCTCGAAAGGAGATAATCTCGATGCTCAAACCCGTTGATGAGGTGATCCTCGGCCACGTCCCATTCTCATTTGAGAAGGTGATTGAGGAGGCGAAGCCGGATATAGTGGTCTTCGGATATGATCAGGAAGATTTGATGAGGGAGTTCATGAAGTTCATCGAGTCTAGGGGGTTGAATGTGAAGGTCGTTAAGCTCGGGAAGTTCTCATCACATGGGCCATCCAGCACATCAGAGCTTATCAGGCGGGCGGCGGAGATAATGGGCAAGGGCTCATCATGCTAGGTCGAGTGGGCTCAAGCTCACCTTCACGCACACGATATCCCCATCCCTCAGCCCAAGCTTCTCCCTGAGGCAGACGGGCGACAGTATCTCGATAACCTCCCTCGGATAATGCGTCCTCTCTATGAAGAGTATCGCGGCCTCCTCGTCCCCGATGCGCGCCTTGACGCATCTCGCGCCGCCATAAGACCTCCTCCCATCACTAAACCTCTCTATCTCTATTCTAGCAGCCCTCTCCACCAGAGCCCTCTTCAATATATCATCCCTACCGATCAGCCTCAGGTTTAATGTTCCGGGATAGGGCTTGAACCCGAGCTTCTCCTCAAACTGCTTCATAT
The DNA here is from genome assembly GCA_964637915.1 of uncultured Nitrososphaeria archaeon. Taxonomy (GTDB): domain Archaea; phylum Thermoproteota; class Nitrososphaeria_A; order Caldarchaeales; family Wolframiiraptoraceae; genus Wolframiiraptor. The sequence continues at coordinate 3,258 of CAZWXN010000043.1, forward strand.
AGAATGGTATCTGGACATAGTAGGCGCCCTCTCCCAGCCCGGTGAATACCCTGCCCATCAGGGTGATCTCGGACGGCCTCTCAAGAACCTCCTTCAGCTTGGCGTGAAGCGAAAGCATTATATCGAGCGCCTTATCCGTCAGCCTTATAACGGCGCCTCTCCCCGAGGCCTCCCTTTCAATAAACCCCTCCCTCTCAAGCTCTATCAAGAGCCTTGAGGCGGTTTGCTGCGAGATCCCGATCTCTTTGGCGAGCTTTGTTGTAGAGATCCTGACGCCGCTGACTAGGGCATTCTCCTGTGCCAGGGCAAGGATAATCCTGCCCCTACTGCTGAGGATCTCCTCGAGCGGCATTCAGATGCTTATGGTCTCGTTTAGCTTTAAGCCCTCCTCCGAGAAGAGTAGGAGGTCTATGCCGTTCCCGCTCGCCGCATCCCTCGCTATCGCCGCCTTTATCGCCTTTATCGCAAGAGCTCTAACATCCTCTGGTGATAGGTCGGGCCTATACTCGGCCTCGATCACGCCGATGGCTATCTCGGCGCCGGAGCCCACAACCGCGTAATCATCCTCTATCATGGAGCCTAGAGGATCGAGGACTATAATGTGCGGCCCGGTATCATCGAACCCGCCGACAATGGTCTCCGCGATATAGGGTATGAACCTGCTATCGAACAGGTAGTTTGAGAGAACCTTCGCGACGGAGACGACCTTAGGTTCCTTCCTATACGTGTATCTGTAGATGTTTATCTCGGCCTGAGCACCCTTCACTAGGATCTGCATGTCGCCAACTAGGCCTGCGCATGCGGCGCCTATCCTCGGGGTTATCTGGAAGACCTTCCTAACATTCTTGCTCATAACAAAGTAGCCGTAGGTTAGCCTCTTCTCCGAGGCTAGGACGACGGCGTTAGCTGTCTTTATACCAACCGTGGTAGCGCCGGGGAGCGGGTAACGTAATGCCATGCCGACCGATTAATGCTTAGATTCCTGGCTCTTAACCTTTCGCACGCTAGCCATAGCGCCCCACTAGAAGGCTCTCCGAGAACTTCCTCCTCTCATCCATCGTCTCCTCGTAAAGCTCTCGATAGAGCTTTTTCTCGGCCTCGCTCATCCCATAACCCCTCCTAGCCATCATCCTCTCAGCGGCCTCGATCATGCGGTCCACGCCGACCCAGTCCCAGACCCTCCCCTTAACATACCACGTGAATGGCGGCACATACTTTGGATAGGGCTCGCCCGACGTGACGAGATTGCACATTATGCCTATCATGGAGCCTGTTGAGAGGAGGGAACCGATCCCGGTCTTCGTGTGATCGCCTATAAATGCACCCAGCTTGATCATTCCAGTGTCTACGAGCTTTCCAGCCGCCGGAGCCCTGACAGGCCCATAATCATTCTTGAGATCACTGGTTGTCGTTAATGCTCCGAGATTCACCCACTCGCCGATATAGCTATGGCCTACGAAGCCCACGTGATACTTGTTCGAGAACCCCTGAAATATCGCCTCCTCAATCTCTCCACCAACCCTGCATACGGGTCCTATCGAGGAGCTAGTGATCCTCCCGCCCACGATCCAAGACTCTCTCCCGACATAGCATGGCCCAGCAATATAGCTATGCGGGAAGATCACGGCATCATCATCGATTATTATCGGGCCGCCTGTCGAGTCTAAGACGACGCATGGATAAATCTTTGCGCTCCCTGAGACCATGACATCCCCCCTATCCCCCACAACGTAGACGCCCTCGCCGCCTGGTCTCACCCAAGGCTTAAGCCGTCTAAGCCTCTCCAAATCCCTCTCAAGCTCGAGCCGATGATATCTCATGAGATCCCATGGATATTTTACGAGCCTTGCCCCCTCAATCTCCTGGGCTCCAAGCTCGTGCTCAGCCCTCTCGAGTACATCTCTAATGCTCCTGCACCCCATCAGAATGCTCTCGACATCATTCTTCCTGATGAATGTGTAAACTGGCCCGCCATCTCCAACCGCGACGCCACTCTCAAGCTTAAGGAGATTCTTGTCGAAGAGCCATCTGCCATTAACTAGGAGAAGGTCCTCGCCTCTCATGAGTGCCTCGACATCATCAAGCGCATGAACCTCACCAATGCCTCCAAGCCTCTCGCGAGCAACATCAAGCAACATGCTCCTAACATAGAAGACTATATGGCCTTCGACGCCTGATAGGATCTTCTCATAGAGCGTGCTCGCACCGCATCTAAGGGTATAGACCGGTCTCGCCAATGTGAGGGGCCTCAGGAGCTTCTCGGAATCATCCTCATAGACCACCACGAGCACGCTAGACACCCACCTCTCAAGAGCTTAAGTCTTCTCCAAGAACCCTTCTCAAAATCCTCTCAACAAGATCTATGTCTGTGCCATATGTTAAGTCGACGACCCAAGAGTCTAACGGGATAACTTTTACCCCACAGAGGCCCTCATCTATCATGAGCTGGACTGCTGCTGTCAGCTCAAGTTCCCCCCTAACAGGATGAGGCTTAATGCGTCTACAAGCCTCGAATATCACCGGGCTAAACCTCCAGAGATTCATGTTCACGAGCACGCCATATCTCGCCTTGTACGCCTCCGGGTTCTCGGGCTTCTCAATTATCCTGACAAGGTTTAGGTCGTCATCAACCTCCATGACTGCAAAAGACCTAACCCTCTCGGGCCCGAAGTTCCCGGATGAGAGTAGGGACTCCAGCTTGAAGCCGCCTACATAGCATAGGCCATGATTTCCTATCCTGATCACGGGCTCAAGGGCATCTCTCGGGTAAAAATTATCACCATTCAACACGAGGAAGGCCTCGTCTCCGGCGAATTCCTTGGCGGCATAGAGGGCGTCAGCGGTCCCAAGAGGCCTCTCCTGGATCGCGAAGCTGATAGAGATCCCCAGCTCCCGGCCAACCTCATCAAAATAGCTCCTTAGCTCAAGATGCTCCGGCCCGATGACGAGGCAGATATCATGGATCCCAAGCCCAGCGAGAACCCTCAGCTGATGATAGATGAATGGCTTCCCGAGGATGGGGATGAATGGTTTCCAGCCGAGCCTCGCAAACCTTTCAACCTGTGGGTCGAGGGATACCTGGCCCAGGCTGCTCCTCATTCTCTTGCCCATTCCACGCGCGAGGATCACGGCCTTGCCGATCAACCTTGATCACCTCACTCTAGTGATCCTAAGCCTATCACCCGGCTTAAGCCCGAAGATCTCCGCAGCGTTTCCACGATTCACTGAGAGCTCGAGATATCCCCATCCCCCGATCGTGAGCAGCGGCTGTCCAATCTCAACGAAGCCATAAGACCTCACATACCTACATCTAAGCTCTCTCCCAGAAATATTTACGAGGGCCTCGTCGCCAAGCTCTAGGCCGAGTTGCATGGGCTTGAGATTTGTCACGAGATTACCGAACCTGTCCACATGTATTATCGTCGCCTCGGCTGAATCATCTTCGATTACGGGCTCCGGTAGCTTCATGGTCGCATAGGACTTAATCCTCCTGCCGAGGCTTGAGGGCTTCTCTCCCCGGGCAAGCCTGCCGACGACATGGGCGAAGACATCCCTCGCATGGAATGTCTCAGCACTTCTAAGAGGAAGCTTAGACTCATCAATCTCATAGGCCGCGGATACTCCGAGGATCTCGGCGGCTGGCGCCATGAAGCCCGTGTCAGGGCCGACGAACACATCACCCCTCGCGGTCTCCAAGATTATCCCCCTCCTCCCAGTCCCAACCCCCGGATCAACGACGCAGAGATGGATTGTGGCCGGAGGCATGTATGGCGCGCTCACTCTCAGGATAAAGGCCGCCTGAAGCTCGTTAAAGGGCATAACCTCATGCGTTAGATCAATTATGACCGCATCCCTGCAGTATGATAGTATGACGCCCTTCACCTGCCCCACATATGGATCCGCTAGCCCGAAATCCGTGAGTATTGAGATAATAGGCCTAGCGCCCATCATCTCAAGCCGATATTATGATGGAGCTCAGAGCTTTTAACCATCCTCATCTCATCAGGTAGCCAGGACTCATCATCGCTGAGGCATGGTTGGCGGACCAGCATATGAATTCAGCCCCCTCCATGGGCTGGGGAAGCGTTTATTCCTAGGTGGCGGCATTTGATGGGGCGTGATAAGGGTTAGAAAGGCTGATGGCAGGCTTGAGCCCTACGATAGCTCTAAGGTGCTTAGGACGGCCCTCTACCTCGGGCTGGACCGGGCTGATGCGGAGAGGATAGAGAGGGAGGTTTCCGAGAGGGTTTATGATGGGATCCCGACATCCGAGATTCTTACGATGATCCGCGGGCTCGCGGAGGAGGTTAGGCCCGAGCTCTCCCACTCGAGAGATATCAGGGAGGCGATCTCGGCTATGAGGCCGAAGCCTGATTTCGAGGATTATGCCAGGATTGTCTTAAGGGAGGCTGGATACCTCGTCGAGCCGGGGAGGGTTCTCGAGGGCAGATGCGTGAGCCACGAGATAGATGGCATAGCGTTCAAGGGCGATGAGGTCTTTGTCGTCGAGGTGAAGCATCACTTCAACCATCACACGTATACTGGGCTTGGCACGATACTTGAGCTGTGGGCCGCGCTGGAGGATCTCAGGGAGGGTTATAGGCTGGGCTTCCACCCATATGCCTTCACATCAGCGATCCTGGTCTGCAACACGAAGATCTCCCAACATGCGGAGCAGTATGCGAGATGTAAGGGGATAATGTATATGGGGTGGAGGTATCCGAGAGCATTCGCGCTCAGCGACATCGTCTCAAGCAAGAGAATCTATCCGATAACGATGCTTAAGGAGCTTCCCACAGACAAGATCGCGAAGCTCGGCGACCGGGGAATAGTGACGTTAAACCAGCTGATTAGGCTCCGAGCAGATGAGGTGGCCGAGATACTCGGGGCGAGCATCGAGGAGGCGGAGCGGGTTAGAGAGATCGCGGAGAAGATCCTCTCAAGCCCACGTGAAAGCTAACGTTCTGGG
>CAZWXN010000044.1:0-8169 GCA_964637915.1 uncultured Nitrososphaeria archaeon
ACCTCGAGGCTCTCACAGATGACTGTTATCACCTCGAACCTGCCCCTACTACTCCTTAACTCCCGTAGAAGCTCCCTCCTGCCGCCTGGCTTGAGCACAAGCTTTCGATGAAGCCTTATCCCGATCTCGGCGGCCATATCCCTCAACTCCTCGAGGGATCCGGCGAGATCCCCTCTAAGCTCCATCACCGCATCGGAGTAGCCCAGTCTCGCTAGGGTTTTCAAGAGGTCTATCGCCTTCTCGCGCTCCTCGCTTATGACCCAGAAGTCCACATATCTTCTCATGAACTCTCCGCCTCGAGATCCCCAAGCCTTTCCTCAAACCTCTTTCTCAACGCATCCATGTTTCCCCGAGCCTCGACCACGATCCTTATTGGATCCTTGTCAGATTGCCTTATCCTCCCGAGGAAAGCTTCCTGCTTATCGAGCCTTATGTAGAGCTTGCCGCCATGCTTGCCCCTCTTAACCCTCTCGCTCCAGATCCCCTCCCGCTCGAATCTCGACAGGCTTGAGAGAATTCTCAGGAAAACCTCCTCACAAGCATTCTCGTCGAGGAGATACATCCTCATTATCGTGACCGGGTCGCCATAATGGCCCTTCAAGGTCTCAGAGCTTATCGAGACCTTATCAGCGGCATCGCCAAGCACGTTTCTAACAGCCCTGAGAACCTTATCTTGATCCTCCGTCGCATGACATAAGACCTGTATTATCAGCTTCTCTATCCTAGGCAAAAACATCACCCCCTACTGATCCCTAGCCAAGACGCCATATCTCCTATAGGGCTTCTCACTCCTGCTTCTCGCGAGCTGGAAGACAACTTGGACTATCCTCATGCCCGCTCTCAGCTTCATCGAGTATGGTGTCAGGTTCGAGATTTCGAGCACCTGATGATTATATGAGCCTGGGTGGATGAAGCCGCTTGCCGAGTGTATTGCCAGCCCCATTCTAGCATACCTGCTCCTCCCCTCGATCCAGCCGCAGACATCATCATCGACATACACCTTCTCCCTAGTCATTCCTATGACCAGGCCATGTGGCGGAATCACTATCTCATCCACTATAATCTTCTCGCTCACATCCTCGAAGCTCATCCCCGATAAATCTATCAGCTCCAGATCCGCCCTAAGCCTCCAGAACCTGTTTGAGAGCGTAAGATCAACAGAGCCAGGGCCTATCTGATCCTCAGAGATTCCCGGCTCAAACCTAATCTTCCCAAGCCTCATAAACTCCCTAATATCCCTATCCGTCAAAATCATCCTAACTCTCCAAGCCTCAAGCCGAGAAATGCCTTATCAATTTTTCCCCTCGACATAATCTAGCTTTAGACCTCATGCAAAGCAAAGTTAAGGCTAATATCCGTGATTCGCTCATTATTACCGCATTAAAAATGCTGGCTCGTGAAAACTGGAAGACCATCACAATAATCCTCGCACTCTCCTTAGTGATCATAATCTACAGCGTATTCGTGATCGCACTAATCGGGGTATTCACCGTGCCAAGGCTGAGAATAGTCCCAAGCGAATATGAAAGCATTCAAGAAGCAGTAAATGAGGCCCTTGACGGCGATATTATCTATGTTAAGGCCGGCATATATCAGGAGAACCTAGTGATAGACAAGCCCATAATACTCATTGGCGAGGATCCGAGAAGAACCTTGCTTGATGGAGGGATGAGCGATTACACGATATTAATTAAGCGGGATAGTGTAGTTATCACTGGCTTCACCATAACCGGAGGCGGAACAATCATAGATGTTGGAGGCAGAGGGGTTGGGCTGCAGATCTACAACTCATCCCGCGTCCTAGTGTTTCGGAACTATTTCACCGGCAATAGGATGGCGATATACATACATTCATCCTCGGATATATTGATCCTCGAAAACCTCATTTACGGCAACCGCGAGGGAATATACCTAACCGGGAGCAAACGCATAATGGTGTCTGAGAACATCTTAACGGATAACCCAAGCTTCGGAATACATCTAAGATCCTCGAAAGAGAACATAATTCACCGAAACATGATTATAGGTGGCATTAATGGAATCTATCTCTATGATAAGGCTGATGGAAACAAGGTCTCCGAGAATGTTATCAAGGGTGGTGGGATGCTTATCCTCGACTCATCATCAAATCAAATAGTGGATAATATCTTCGCCGATAAAGGCATGTTTTTCTCAAACTCTTATACAAATTTTGTCTCCGGAAACAAGGTGAATGATAAGCCTATAATATACTTGGAAATGGCTTCTGGCGAGGCGGTTGAGGGGGCTGGCCAAGTTATTCTTGTAAACTGCGAGAACATCACTATCATGGGCGTTAATGCTTCCGGTGCCGGCGTCGCGATAGAGTTCTGGAATACAAATAACAGCCGGGTAGTTGAGAGCAAGCTGGCGAATAATGAGATCGCGGTATATATTCACTCATCGAGTAATAACAAGATCCTGAGAAGCGTTATCACCTCTAACTATATCGGAATCCTGCTCTCCTCATCTCACAATAACGTGGTCTCGGATAATACGTTCGCATTAAATCTTTTCGGTATAGCCTTAAGAGACTCATATAAAAATACGATAAACGACAACCTGATATCTGATAGCTTAAGCGTGGGAATACTTCTCTTAAATTCCTCGAGAAACGCCATCTATGAAAACATCTTCATGAACAATTCAAAGGACTTGGTCGATATAAAGCCCTGAGATGCACCTAAAAGGTTTGTTTGAACAGCATCAGACGACAATATGGCTGAAATTTTAATATCGGTTCGCATATGCGAGAGATACGGGGGCTGGGGGCGTGGCCCAGCAAGGTCTACGGCGCCGGGCTCCAGATCCAGCCTAATTCTTGGTCAGAGAGGAGTTACCCGGAGACCCCCGGTTCAAATCCGGGCGCCCCCACGCTCACCCACAACTATTAATTCTATCCCTACCTAGCTCCAAGCTATCATACTAAAGGAGCTATTTTATGCAGGTGGATGATGTTATCCTCTGGACTGCGTGCATAATTTTTCCCGGGTGCCTATTTGATGCTAGGTTCTTCTCGAGCGCCAGCTTAATTAGGCCGAGATTTGGATCGGGCTTCGTCAGGATTACGATCCGGCATCCATTATGATTCCTTATTATGAGGTGCCGACCCTCCAGCATTCGGATATCCATCTCGTTTATTATCCTTGAGCCGAAGAGCTCCAGCACAGCCAAGGCGGCATCGGCTATCGTGCACGCCGCACTCGTGACATTATTCACGTTTATCCCTCCATTCTCTGTGAAAGCTATTCTAGTGCCATTCACGATCATTATCACGGCATCGATCCAGCCCTTAGAATCCCTCATTATCCTTTGAATCAGGGGCTTCCGCTCCTCGATGGGTGCGCCCAGCTTCTCCAAATCCGACATGGCTTTAAACCGTGATTCAGGCATCGGATTTGGAGAAGCCCCACCATTTTTAAGCATGATTATTGCTTAGCTCACCTGATAAAACCATGATACTCTGCTAGGTAATCTCCCAGCAATCCCATGCAGTCTCCGGGAGAGCGTGCCCGCCATATTTAATCTTATGAGCCAGCGTCTCTCTATGCTAGGAGGTTGTGCACGGGGGGTCTGCCGGGGAGGGCTGCTAGGCTTGCCAAGGGTTCATGAAACTCCTCCCCGAGGCTGCGCCCAGATGACCTTGAAGGCTCTTCAGGAGGTCTTCGGCCTAACCGATGTTGAGGTGTTTAAGGCTGCTTCCCCGCTCTCCGGCGGGACAGCGAGATCTGGCCAGACATGTGGCTCCCTCCTAGGAGCATTGCTATTTATCGGTGTGGTTTTCGGCCGGAGAAGACTTGAGCGAACAGATGTCTCAGAAGATTATAGGAGGGCCATGGAGATCACTGAGAGAGTTTACGACGAGTTCGAGAGGGAGTTCGGGACGACTATCTGCAAGGAAATACACATGAAGCTCTTCGGGAGGATCTATGACCTGAGGAACCTAAGAGATGTTGAGGAGTTTATCAGCTCAGGCGCTTGGAACAGGTGCGCCGAGGTCATGTCAAAGGCCGCCGAGATCGCTGCTAGGAAGATCCTAGAAGCGGGTTATAAGCCCCGTTGAGACATGATCTTCATCCTGAGGATCTTGGGAAGTTTTATAGGATGGAGGGCGCGAGAATACTGGAGCCCCTATGGCTAGGAAGTGCAGGCTCTGTGGCAAGAGCTTTCCCACGGACATAGCCTTGAAGAGGCATATCAGGGAGAGCCATAGGGGATATTATTACGGCATAAGGCTGGCGCCGGTAATCATGGTCATCGTCATCATGCTAGCCATAATCTTCATAGCAGCATTCCTAGGAGGCACAACGCTGACCACAATATCAACAGGGCCGCATGTTACCACTCCTCCAGCAATAGAGACGCGCACAACCCAAGCTCAGAGGCGGCCTGCGCCCGATTTCGAGCTCCCTGAGATAGATGAGCTCGGCCTAACCGGGAAGACTATCAGGTTATCACAGTTTGAGGGCAAGCCGGTCTTCCTAGAATTCATGTCCCCAACATGTCCCCACTGTCTCCGGATGATACCCATATTAAAGGAGCTTGAAGAGAGGTATGGTGAGAGGATAGTCTTCATTTCGGTGGTTTATCCCGTTGGGGGGATAGAATATGCCAGTAAGGTTCTGGCGGAAGAGGGGTTGAACTGGATTCATGTTGTCGATGAGAAGGCAAGAGTTTTCGATGCTTATGATGTCTCCGGAACACCGACCTACATAATCTTGGATAAGGATCATGTTGAGGTAAAGAGGATTATCGGAGAGAATTCGAGAGAGGTTCTCGAGGAGGCTATTCTCAGCGTTATTTCTTGATGCGTAGATTAGGCTAAAACGTTTTTACTTAGTTTATATGCGGGGAAATCAGGCCAGGGGAGCGGGTAGCGTGGCTGTTCCATGACCTTGGGGCTTAGGGAGAGGTTGGAGCTGATAAGGCAGGGCATAATCCGAGGCTACATTATCCCGGGCCTCGAGGAGAAGGGCTACATGGTGACAACTTGGAAGAGGCCGATAAGCCTCGAGGACATGGTCTTGAAGGATGGTGGATGGAGGCCGATCTACACCCAGTTCACGAGCTGGGAGACGTATGCTAAGGACCACCCGCTACACGTCTACTTCAACACCTTCTATGGAGACTTGTATGAGAAGGCTTACAGGATATGCTTCATCGAGTACTTGATCAGCGTCAAGAACCTCCAGCTGCCGCCTAGGCTTATTGGTGTATTCACGAGGCTTAACCTTCCCGAGGGGGGATACTACTGGAAGCATAGGATCTCCGTGGATCTAAACTTCCCGGATACGTGTATAAAGGAGATTGATGCGACGTATGATGAGCTGCTCGTGATGCTTGATCGGGAGGGGCTCCTAGAGGTGCTTGAGGAGGAGATCCGGAAGGCTGGTCAGGAGAGGAGAAAGGTCTAAAGCGGCCCTGCTGGAGGTTTTCACGGGCTATGAGGTTAACCGCCAGCTGAGCTGGTGATGAGCGGGAATACCGCCGAGCCCTGAAATGCTCTATAAGCGGCTCCAGCCCATTATCGCGCGGGGATGATGAGGACTTACCCATCCGATCCTAGCGTGAGGAGGAGAGGGTCATCTGACCCCATTTCCCACTCGGCGCCACATAACATACTCTTAAATTATCGCGGCTAGCCCTCTAGTCTCGCGGAAGAGTTGATAATCCCCGCGAAGAAGCTCGTGCTGATCACTTTAAGGGATTTCGAGAGGCAGGTTATCCGCAGGCTCGGCGAGCTTGGGGTAGTTCATCTTAGGAGGATGAGTATCTGGGATTCTAGGGAGCTTTTGGAGGGCGAGCTGGAGAGGGCTAGAGAGCTCGAGGAGATATGCGTGAAGCTCGCTGAGACATGGCATAGCCTTTACAGGCCCAGTTTCGAGGATGAAAGAGGCATCTTCAGGAGATATGTTGAGGCGAGGGATGAGCTGAGGAGGCTCTATACATCGAGGATGGAGCTCCGCCGTCTGAGGGACATCATCTCCGGGATCAAGGCCATGGGGGAGGATGGGATTCCGCCATCCGAGCCCGGCGCCGAGCTATCCACACTAATCATCGTCATCCCTAGAGATGTTCTAGGAAAGCTCGTTAAGAGGATCGAGAAGCTCAACGTGATAATAAAGCGCGCGGAGCTTCCTGGAAATGAAGCCTTGCTCTACCTAGCTGTTTTGAGGGATAGTGTGAAGAAGGCGCAAGAGCTACTCGGCGAGTTTTATTACCAGGAGATTCGGCTCCCCGATAATCTGCCAAGGAGATGCGATGAGGCTCTTGCGCACCTTGATCTCAAGTTATCCGAGGTCGAGAAGAGGATACTGGAGCTGGAGGGGGAGCTTGAGGAGCTTAAGGTGAGGCTTATCTGGGCCGTAGATGAAAATGGCCGACGGCTCGAGATCATCAACGCGTTGAGAAGCGAGATTCTCCGCCTACACGATGAATTCTCAATAGATGTGCGGGCTGAGGCTACTGGAGATATGAGCCTCGAGGAGGCTAAGAGGATTCTCGATGAAATCGCCGGGAAATATAACTCGATTAGGGGGAGGCTCGACCAGATTAGGGCTGAGAGGGAAGAGCTGGAGAAGATGAGAAATATTCTGGGTCTTCTGAGCGAGTTGGATATCAGCCTGCCGGAGATCAGGGATTACGAGAATCTAGCGATCCTCGTCGGGGTCGTTGATGAGGGAGGCGTGGATAGGATTGGGGAGGCGTTTAAGGGAAGATTAGCTGTTGTTGAGGTGCTCGCCGCCAAGGATGGTAGAGCACTTCTCGCCATCACATGCTTAAAGGAGCGCTTCGCGGAGGTTAGTGAAATCCTGCGCGGTGTGGGGTTTGAGGACCTGTCCCCCATCCTAGCCAGGCTTTCAGGCAGCCCGAGCGAGGCGCTTGAGAGTGTTTCTAGAAGGCTGGAGGCTTTGAAGGCTGAGGAGGAGAGGCTTCTCGAGGAGCTCTCGGAGCTTAAAAGAGATATGGCCCCCAAGCTCGTGGAGGTTTACGAGGCTCTCGAGCTCAATCTCAGGCTGGAGGAGGCGCTGAGGGGAAGCCTTCAAACAGATTATCTCAGGATTGTCCAGGGATGGGTTTCTGAGGATGCTGTGGAGTGGCTCTCTGAGAAGCTCGAGAAGATGCGGAGAGAGCTTAAGGGAGTCGTCGCATATCGCTTCGAGGATCCTAAGCCCGGGGAGAAGGCTCCAACGCTTCTCAAGAATCCGGGAGTCTTCAAGGTCTTTGAGAGCATAGTCGCGCTCTATGGCTGGCCTGGCAGGCATGAGATAGATCCAACAATGATATCGGGAATTCTCTGGACCATAATGTTCGGCCTGATGTTCCCCGACCTCGGCCAAGGGGTCGCGATAATCGCAATGGGGCTCTTCTTCACCTATGTCTTCAAGAGGAGGATTCTTGGAATGGATTCGAGGAAGATCGGCAGGCTCATGATAGGGATGGGACTCTCAGCATCATTCTTCGGAGCCCTCTTCGGCGAGTTCTTCCTAATCGAGATACAGCCCCTCCTACCTGGGCTTAGGCCCGGCTGGCTCGGGGACTCCAGCAGCATCATCTGGCTTATCAAGATCGCGATATTCTTCGGCATAGCCCAGATACTGCTAGGCATAGTGTTAGCTGCGCTTAAGGAGTTTAGAAACGGCGAGATAGTCTCGGCGATATTCTCGCATCACGGGGTCGCCGGCCTCATAACCTACTCCGGATTCATCCTAACAGCCTTCCACTTCCTCGGTGTAACCGTTGTGCCCGGACTCCTAGAGTTTCCAGAGCTCGGCATAGGCGCCCTCATGAGCTGGCCATTCTTCCTCATGATCGGGGGGCTGGTTATGATGATCCTGAAGCCCATCCTTGAGCATGAGCAGGTGTCGCTTGGCCTGGGAAGCCTTCTTGAGACGATGACGGCCTTCCTCGCGAACACGCTATCATTCGCGAGGGTTGCGGGCTTTGCGATAGTCCATGCAGCCCTAGCCATGGTCGTCCACGAGATGATGCACGCGAGCCCAGCCATGGGAATAGGATTAGGCCTAATACTCCTAAACCTCATCTCACTCAGCATAGAGCTCCTCGTCGTCGCGATCCAGGCCCTAAGGCTCCTCTTCTACGAGTTCTATAGCAAATTCTATGAGGGGTCCGGCATCCCGTACAGGCCTT
>CAZWXN010000045.1:0-7355 GCA_964637915.1 uncultured Nitrososphaeria archaeon
GATACTCATGGTGATCTAGATACCAGTCTGAGCGCGATAAGGTATGCTGAGAGGAATAATCTCGGTTTAATCTTTCTGGGAGATTATGTTGATCGGGGGCTGAGGCAGCTCGAGAATATCATAACACTCTTGGAGCATAAGCTTAGCTGGGGTAGGAGGCTTATCATGTTGAGGGGAAATCATGAGTCGCGTATGATGAATAGATGGTATGGTTTTTTCAGCGTTGTGGCCGCCGCCTATGGCCCAGATTTCTATCAGGAGTTCGCGAGGCTATTCTCCCAGATGCCGTATGCCGCCATCATAGGCGGCAGGGTGCTATGCGTTCACGGCGGCGTGCCGGATAACATGAATAGCGTCTATGAGATAAGGGATCTGCCGAAAGGCGAGCTGGACCCGGAGGATCCTAGGGCTCTTCAGCTCCTCTGGAATGATCCATGCGAGGATGTTGACGAGTTTGCTCCTAGCTGGAGGGGTGGTGGGGCCATGCTCTTCGGGAGGCTCGCATTTGAGAAATTCATGGCGCGTAATGGCCTCGAGCTGATGATCCGGGGGCATGAGCCACAGGACAAGGGCTACGGCTATCTCTTCAACAATAGGCTGCTAACAGTCTTCTCATGCAGGTATTATGGGATAAGACCTGCCGGCGCGGTCCTCGAGGACCTAGATGTTGAGATAATTTACTTTGAGTAGCTTATGGTGGGAAGGCTCCAAGAGTTAGGGAGATGTTCACAAGCTGGCCATCCCTGTAAATTGTCAAGGTTATCAGGTCTCCCGGCTTCTTATGCTCCTCGAGATATGCTAGGAGGTCCGCGATCCCGAAGATCTTGACCCCGTCAACGGCTAGGATCACGTCTCCGCCGACGTATATCCTCTCGTTGGAGTATATTGTGAAGCCGCATACGCTTCCCTCGGAGATCGTGGCAGTGCTTGTGCCGGGCCTCAGCCCAGCCCTCTCCGCGGGGCTATTCCTCGCAACGCCTGTTATGAGGAATCCCCGCGCCTCCGGCAGACCCATCAGCCTAGCAATCTCCATGTTCACGTCAACACCATCTATCCCCATCCATGGATGCTGATACTTCCCAGTCTTTATCAGCGATTCAACAACCCTCGCTACTATGTTTGATGGAATGGCAAATCCTATGCCCGAGAACTCGCCAGTCTGAGCATATATTGCCGTCGTGACGCCTATCACCCTGCCCGAGTAGTCTAGGAGCGGGCCGCCGCTGCTTCCGGGATTCACCGCGGCATCGAACTGTATCACGTTGGGGACGAATCTCATGCCCGGCGAGACGATACATCTCCCGAGCTGGCTCACGACACCCGTCGTTAGAGTCGCTTCAAAGCCATAGGGATTTCCAATAGCTATCACGGGCTGGCCAACGCGTAGGAGGGATGAGTTCGCCAGCTCAAGCGGATAAAGCACCTTCTCCCCGGAATCTATCTTCAGGACAGCGAGATCAGCATATGGATCCGACCCGATTATCGCCGCCTCGTAGACGCTCTTATCGGGGAAGAAGACCTCAACCTCGATCGCATCCTCCACCACGTGATAGTTTGTGACTATGTAGCCCGCCGCGTCGTAGACGAAGCCGGAGCCTTGGCTGGATGCGTATCTCCGCCCGAAGGCCGTCTCGATGACCACCCTCGCCTTGATCATCACCACTGAATCCTTCACCTTCTCATAGACGATCTCCGGCGACGTGATATTCTGTTGGATTATTACAATCTGCTGAGCGTGTTGGGATAGATTCGCCCTCAGCATCCTTAGATCCGCCCGAATCCTGGCCAGCTCCTCCTCGAGACCTGTGATCTTCGCCTCAAGAGCGGAGATCTGCCGACCTATCTCGGACTGGTAGATCGTGAGCTGATAAAACAATACGACGCCGACTAATGATAAGATGGAGAGTGAGAGGGCTATAGCGACAAGAACGTAAAACTTGCTTTCCATGGCCTGGGATCTATCTCGATCTCCCGGTAGATAAGCTTCCTCTCGGGCCTTTTTAGATTGTGACTGGCTTCTTCCTCTCCTCTCTAGCCCTAACCTTTAGTATGCCGTAGTGTATCGCGCAGGAAATGCAAAGGTTCTTCGTGACCACACTCTCGGCGATGTAGGCTCCCTGCTTCTTGAGCTCTCTAGCTAGGTCCCCACTCACGGGCGAGACCCTGCGAGTAACCCGGGTTATCTTGCTCCTCGGCACTAGAGCGCCGCAATTATCGCATTGAACCAGCCCCTCGGAGCCCTTATCACCCTTCTTCCTCCCCCGGTTCTTCCTCTTCACCGGCAACTCTAAGTCACTCCACCTCAAGTAAGATTTGCCTGGTAATAGCTATTTTCCCCGGAAAATTCATGAAAAATCTTAAGTATAGTCCCTGTTTTACTAAAGATTCTTTTGTTTTGGCCGCCCCATGCGAAAGGTTTTATAATTGATAGTGGGTGGATGTTTTGGAGTCTTTGGGGATGATGGCTGACGTCGAGCTCATTGTTGATGTCCCGCGGCTCGAGGAGAAGCTTATATTGGAGGAGCTGGGGAGGTCTGGGCTGAGATTCAGGCTTACAAATGCTAAGTATACGCCTCTTGCTTGGGGAGAGAGGCCGGCTGAGATCGCCTTGATTAGGGCTGTCTCGATGCAGCGAGCCGCCTACTGCGCCGCAATAAGAGAATCCTCTGGAGCTAGGACGATAAACTCCGCGGAGACCATAATCATCGCTGGCGACAAGATCCTGACTCTCAGCAGGTTTTGGAAGGCCGGAATACCCTTCCCCGAGACCATGATCGCGCTTAATGGTGAGGCCGCTGAGAGGGCTGAGAAGATGGTCAAGTTCCCGGTGATTGATAAGCCGCCGATCGGGAGCTGGGGCAGGCTGGTCACGCTCGTGAGAGATTCGCAATCATTCAAGAGCATCATCGAGCATAGGGAGCTTTATCAGAGCCAGGCTTTGAAGACTCATCTAATCCAGCGGTATATTGATGGTGGCAGGGATCTTAGGGTCCTCGTCTTGGGTGAGGAGGTGTTGGGAGCGATCTGGAGATCCGCGGCTAATGGAGATTGGAGGAGTAACGTGGCTAGGGGAGGCGTCGTGGAGGTTGCGGAGCTGGATGAAGAGCTTCGGGAGCTCGCGCTGAAAGTCTCATCGGTGATCGGCGGCGAGTTCATCGCCATAGACGTCTTCAAGGAGAATGGAAGATACCTCGTCAACGAGGTTAACGGTGTCCCCGAGTTTAAGGGATTCATGGAGGCCACGAGGATAAATGTTCCGAGAAAGATTGTTGAGCATGTTAAGGGGATTCTCAGGAGGTGAATCCTTTAATAAGTGAGCAGGCGTCGAGCGGATGTCCTCCAGCCAGGGTGTTCTCGCCATGGTGGTTAGGGTCTCGATTATAGGCGCGAGCGGCTATACGGGCGGCGAGCTTCTCAGGATCCTCGCGCTCCACAAGGAGGTTGAGGTGATTGCTGCGACGTCGAGGGAGTATGCTGGGAAGCCCATCGCTCACGTCCACCCACATCTCAGGGGGTTCTATGGTAACATGAGGTTCATAGAGGTGAATCTTGACAAGATAATGGAGGCTGATGTGGTCTTTCTGAGCCTGCCGGCGGGGGTCTCAATAAACTATGTGCCGAAGCTCCTTGAGTCTGGGCTCAGGGTGGTGGATCTCGGGCCGGATTATAGGCTGAAGAACCCGGAGGACTACATGAGATGGTATGGATTCGAGCATCCTCAGCCGGATCTTCTCGAGAAGGCTGTCTATGGAATGCCGGAGCTTCATAGGGAGGAGATAGCTGGGGCGAGGCTTGTCGCCTCGCCTGGATGCAACTCGACCGCCGCAATCCTCTCCCTCATACCAGCAGTCAAGGAGAGGCTGATAGACCTCGACCATATCGCGATTGACGTGAAGGTTGGGAGTAGCGAGGCCGGCAGAAACCCGACCCCCGGGACACATCACCCGGAGAGGGAGAATGTTATCAGGCCCTATGAGGCCTCAGGCCATAGGCATGTGGCCGAGGTAGAGCAGGAGCTCTCGAGGATCGCTGGCAGGGAGCTGAGGATCGCATTCGTCCCACATGCTGTTAGCTCGATCAGGGGCGCTCTCGCCACATCCCATACATGGCTCAACAGCGGCGTCGACGAGATCAGGATCGTCAAGGCATATGCCTCATGCTATGGCAAGGAGCCGTTTATCAGGATAATTAGGGGGCCGCCTGTCGGCTACCCTGATCCAAAGTATGTTATTGGGAGCAACTTCGCTGATGTCGGGTTCGCTTATGATGGGAGGGTGGGTAGGGCGGCGTTCATGGCCGCGATAGACAACCTGATAAAGGGCGCGGCTGGCCAAGCAGTCCAGGCATTCAACATAATGATGGGCTTTAATGAGAGGGAGGCGTTGATGATCCCGCCTCTTAAGCCGGCTTAATTGGGGGCTGGAGCATGATCGTGGTTAAGGCTGGTGGGAGGGCTCTCGCGCAGAACCTCGACAACATCGCCAAGAGCATAGCCAAGAGAGCCTCAGAGGGCATGAGAATAATCTTCGTGCATGGTGGCGGAGACCTAGTCTCAGAATATGAGAGGAGGATGGGCATCGAGCCCAAGTTCGTCGTCTCGCCACAGGGGATTAGGAGCAGGTATACGGATGAAGCTGAGCTCGAGGTCTTCGTCATGGTTATGGCCGGGAAGCTGAATAAGGAGATAGTCTCGAGGCTCCAGCGCTATGGCGCGAGCACTGTCGGGATATCCGGCGCCGACGGCGGCTTCCTGAAAGCCGAGAGGAAGAAGAAGATCGTGATAGTAGATGAGCGGGGGAGGGCGAGAGCGATCCCGGGAGGATACACGGGGAGGATAATCGAGGTGAATGCCAGCGTCGCGGAGAACCTCCTCAACAGCTTCCAGATCCTCGTCGTCGCGCCAATAGCCCTTGGAACCGAGTATGAGCTGTTGAATGTTGATGCGGATCAGGCGGCGGCTAGGATCTCGATGGGGATCAAGGCCGAGAGGCTGCTCATATTGACGGATGTTGAGGGGGTAATTGTTGACGGCGGCGTCTTGGGCTCGATCAGCGTTGATGAGGCTGAGAAGCTGCAGCCGAAGATCGGCACAGGCATGAATAGGAAGGTCATGATGTGCTGCGAGGCCGTGAGATCCGGCGTGGGGGAGGCGATAATCTCGACCGGGCTAACCGATGACCCGCTGGAAGCCTTGGAGCGCGAGATCGGGACGAGGATCAGGGTTTAAGCCGTGGGAATAACTTAATATTCTGCTCACTCAGCCTAGGAGCTGTTAGGGTGTTGGGAGAATGCCCGTCCTCAAGTGCCCTGTTTGCGGAGGAGATGTGGAGGTTCCCGACGACGCCTTGCCAGGAGAATTCTTCGAGCATGATGAATGTGGATCTCAGCTCGAGCTCGAGGTAGATGAGAATGGTGAGATGAGGCTGAGGCAGGCGGAGGAGATCTCCGAGGACTGGGGAGAGTAATCCTCGAACCCAAAAACCTTCGCCAACAGCAAACTTATTTCTTCACGCCCATCCGGCCACAGCGCCGAGGCAGGATAATGTCCTGCTTCCTCGTAAATATCCTAGCTAGAATATCATGTAGACTCGGAGAATGCGCTCGACCTTAACGTATCTGCATCTCTATGCTTACATCCTCGGGTATCTGGATCCTCATTATCTCCCTCATGACTCTTTGATCCGTTATCTCGAGGCCTATCAGCCTCCTATGTATCCTGAGCTCATGTTTTCTCCAGGTCTTTGATCCCTCGCCGCATGGGGACTTCCGGACGGGTAGGACGAGCCTCCTCCTAGGAAGTGGTATGGGGCCGCTTATCTTCGTCCCAGTCCTCAATGCTATCTCCTTTATCTCAGAGCATACTCTCTCGATCTTCTCGAGATCCGTGCTCGTCAATTTTATCCGGACGTTTGTCGGCATGCTGGGGCTCGCCCCTCCAGCCTGCCAAACATCGAGAGCCACCTTATTAACTTACATGATGGGGAGACAAGCTTCCCCACTATCACTTTAGATTTTTATGATGAGTATGCTACCCCCGATGTTGAGGGTCTTGCTCCGGATCTCGCTGGATGTTGACGGCGTCTTAGCCGATACAATAAGGCTCTGGATCAGGCTTTGGAGCAAGAGGTCAGGCCGGAGACTGGATTATGAGGATGTGGTTGAATGGGATTTCTGGAGGGGGCTCGGGATCACTAGTGAGGAGTTTATGGAGCTTATGAGGATGGCTTGGAGGATGTGGAGGGATCTGCCGCCAACTGAGCCTAATCTATCTGAGAAGGTCGCGAGGCTCAGGACTCTGGGGATGGTAGATATCGTGACGGCCCGGCCGCGGGATGTCGAGAAATATACTCTCTTATGGCTTGACGCTCATGGAATACCGTTTGACGACATAGTCTGGATTAGGAGCAGCGGTATGAAGGCGAGGCTTGACTACGATGTCTTCATAGACGACTCGCCCCTCCTCGTGGATGGCTGTATGCTGAGGGCAAGGATTCTCCTCCTCTATGACCGTCCCTGGAATAGGAATATATCCTGTGAGGGCGAGTTTGTTAGGAGGATAAGGAGCTTGAATGAGGCTCATCAAGTGATTAAGGAGATGCTGGTGAGATGAGGGTTGGATATCTCAGTAAGCGAGACTCGGCTAGGCTCTTGGAGAGAATTGGGAAGCTTAGCTGGGCCTCGGGAATCGCTGGCGGGAAGATTAAGAACGTGCTTCAGATCACTGGCGAGGATTTCAAGTTATACGTGGTCGGGGGCTACGTCTTGGCGGAGGTTGGAGAGATAGTCTTCCCAACGCTTCATGAGGAGTATAATCGAGGGCTTCTCGAGAGGCTTCCAGCGCTGGTGGTGGATATGGGCGCTGTCCCCTATATAGCGAGGGGCGCCGATGTCATGAGACCGGGCGTAAGAAATTTCAAAGGATCATTCGGCGAGGGCGACCTGCTCGTAGTCAGGGATGAGAAGAATCTAAGGCCGATAGCAATCTCGCGGGCTCTCAAGAGCCTTGAGGAGTGCCGCGCTATGGAAAGAGGCAAGATAGCCGAGAACATTCATCATGTGGATGACGGGATCTGGAGGCTCGTCATGGACTCCAAGCACCTGATAAAATCAGTTTAGACAATCTTTATTGCCTGGAGCCTCCCGGCCTAAACTCCTCCATCGAGATCGTGTGGACGCGGATCTTCAGGAGGAATGGTATACTGGCCAGGTTTATTAAGGATGCTATCAGGAAGACGCTGCTGATGTCGGTCAGCTCGTAGAGGATGCCGCCGATCATCGGCCCCGGTATCGAGGCGAGACTTATGAAGAAGTCGAGAGCACCTATCAGCGTTCCAACAGCCTCCTCCCCAGAGGCC
>CAZWXN010000046.1:0-7118 GCA_964637915.1 uncultured Nitrososphaeria archaeon
CGGCTCCGCAGGCCGACGCCCTATCCAAGCTAGGCCACGGGCCCAAAACAGCATTGAGACGCGCCCCTATTGACTTTTTCTTGGGCCTAGGGGGTAAGTCTTGACAATTTCTTGGGTATAACTTCAAGAGAATTTGAGAATGTAGTTTTATTTTATGCCTGATTCATCTTTTTCTTCCGAGCGGATGAGTAGGGCATTTAGAAAGTCCAATAACATGGCGATTGGCCTCTCGACGGATGCTGGGTCGGTTATAGTTGATGTTCTTAAGGTTCTTAAGCTAAAGTATGATTATAGGGCGCTCTCCAAGATTACGGGATTCCCTATCTCAACACTCACCCGGTATATTACTGGGAAAACGGCTCCTAGGGGCTCTAAGGCTGAGAGGCTCTTAAGAAACACCCTGAACAATATTAATCTCCCTGCTCTTATCGCGGAGTATTCTGGCTTTGATGGCGGACGCCTAGACTTGGCGAAGATTATGTTAAACCCGAATCTCGTGAAGATTATTGGAGCATATATTCTTGAGGAGTTCGCTGGTATGAAGATAACATCCATAATGCCCTTGGATATTCTAAGTCTTCCCTTGGCCAGCTATCTCTCGGTAACAACTTCGAGGCCTCTTCACCTAGTATCCCCCCTCCCCATCTCATCTCCAGATCGTTTAATGCCCTTAATTTTCTCGGATGATGGTGGCGATGCTAGGGCCTACTGGCTTCTCCTTAGGAAGAACTGTAATAAGGAGAGCATCCTGCTCCTGAGCAGCAAGACTCCAGTGCCATGCTTCTTTAACAAGCTTGTCGAGAGACTTATGGATGAAAAGATGGAGATAGGCGGGCTTTTCATGGTTGCTGTGAGAGAAGAGTTGTTGGGAGAGCTGAGGATCCCGCCCGGGGTTAAGAGATCCTACCTCCTAGTGATATAAGCCTCTAGGCATATTCTCTCCAAGTATGGCCGCACCTCCTGCATCGGAAGAACTGGGTCATCGGCTCATCCGCAGACCTAGTTTGGATAGACCAGTAGTAGGCCTCCCTCGCCCCGCAGTTGGGGCAGACCACCTCACTTGTGACTGGTAGAACCTTCTCCTCCTCTTCTTTCTCGAGCACCATCACAGCGGCGCCAGCCTTCTTCCTCACCTTAGTGTAGACGATTCCTCCTTGGATCGGCTTCTCGTACCCGCATTTCGGGCAGACCCAGGCGGGCTTACTCGTCTTCCTCAGGACCATTATCTTGCCGCATTTTGGGCAGAGCTCCACGCCCTCTGCACCTCCCATGCGGTCGAGTTCTCCTCTAATTAAGTTTCCCTCCACCTCCCTAGAGACTCTCAAACTCCCTTCTAAGCTCGGCCGAGATCTCCTTTAGCTCTTGGATCGCCTTTCTAACGGCGTCCACCGCCTTCAGCTTCCCCGCATCAGTCTTAACCCTGAGGATTATTTTCCTAGTCAGCGGATGCTCCATTACTGCGCCGGAATACTCCACCCCATCAATCTTTTGCAAGATCTCGCTTAGGGAGTCGAGCACGCCTATATCCTCCTCAAGCACCTCAAGCTCGAAGTAATCATCCCTACATGTGAGGATTCTGAGTTTCATGACGCCAAGCCTCCAGATTCCAGCCTGTTTAAAACTTTTGAGGAGACTTGTCCCTAACCTTATATATAGCTTTTTTAAGATACTAATTAAGGTATTAAGATACTAAAGTAGTGTCAAAATCGAAGGGATTGGTGGCATCTTTTTGAACTTCTGTTATCGTCCTTAAGAGAATAAATGTAGGGGTGGGCTGGCCGACGAGCTATCGTAGCTAAGGGTTGGCGGGACTCAGAATCTAACCACCACAGAAGATTTGCAGCGGGGTTTCAGCTCCAACCACCAACCCCTCATAGCTTTTACTGCCCGCCGGCCAGCACGCATCGACTCTGCTGCCACGCCTTTTTAATGCTTTTAGGATTCTTATCTCCAGCATGCGAGCTATTTTCCTATGGGCGATTTTGCTGGAATTTCTTTAAGAATCTTTGGCTTTCTTTTAAATCGTTTCCTTAACGTATTATATAATCGTAGAACCTCAGGCGAATGCTCATGCACAATGAGGTCTTATGTCTTGTATTTCAGCTTTATAGAGGCGGTCCTCACCATTGTTTTATCATTTTAATGTCTGGAAGTCTCTATTATGTGCCAAGAGTCCAGATTATCGTGGTTTATGAAAAATGGACGCATGATTCCAAGCTTGCTTATGGATGGATAGTGCAAGTGGTATGTGAGGCATATGTCAAAAGATACTGGATTACATGAGGGTCTCCACCGTAGGAGATTCTCCACTTCCAATTTAAAGGGTCGAATAACAAGGAAGAATGTAAGGTGGATAAAGGAGACTTCAGCTCGGCAGCACCTCTAACATCGAGGCTATTCGCTCCATATTCCCATAGAATGGGACGATTTTACGTTTATGCCTCTCCCCGCACTTGGGACAGACTAGCCCCATTTTCGCCTTGTTCAAGATGCTCGAACACTTGTCGCATATGCCGAGAACGACTCCGAGGTTCGGCCTCCAGATCGAGACACCTATTATCCCCATGAACTGGGTTATCACTTGGGCTATGATTATGTCTCCAACCCCGACCAAGTCCTTCATATCCTCCTTCATTCCCTTTCTCGGGATGATCACGGCGGTTTTCGGGTGTTTGAGGGCGCGGCCGCCGGCGGACAATATCGTCACAATAGCTATCTTGTCTTGGATGCCCCTCACCTGGGCTATAACTTGGTCGCCGACCTTGATTGATTGAGCAGGCTTGATGGGCTTTACATTAACGATTCGTTTGGACTTGTCATAGGAGGCGACGCCCAGCACCTTTGCGACAACCCTCCCCCAGCTGTCTAAGCTAGTATTATCGCCCGGGCTAAACTCCTCTTGGATGCAGAGGGGCTCCCCGGGGGCCACTACCTCGCCATCCTTAACGAAGACCATGATACTACACCTCCATCATGAGGTATCTCGGGCTCTTGACCACCTCCTCCCACCCAGCTCTCCCAAGCATTATGAGGGTCTCTGCGGGGAGTAGAAGCGGAAGCTTGATGCGCTCTTGATCCTCTATTGAGAGCCTTGGGCACGCAGTATTAATGAAGGCCTCGAGCCCGCTATCTCTCAGCATTTCCATATTTACATCATCCATTATAAGTATCTCCGCCCTCCTGCCAGCTTTCTCCAAGAGCCTCTTAAGCTTCATGGCGCACCGCATCCTAAGCTGCCCCGGCTTGACGCTCACGATAATTCCCATCCTCCTAGCCTCTCGAGCCCTCTCAATATACCCGTATCTCGATCTCAAAAGTCTCTCGACCCCGGCCTTTAGCCCGTCTAAGACTCCCAGCTCCGGGTCTAGGTAGTAGACGGGTTTCTCGGTCTGGAGGCCGAGGCCGAGGCCGTGAAACCTGCTGCCGATGATGAGGTAGCCTTCGACCTTGCTCGAGAGCTGTAGGAGGGGCTGGTAGGCGCAGCCTAGGACCTGGCCCTCATATCTGAGGGGGCGGATGGGGGGCCCCATGAGCGTAATCACGCCATGTCCTTCCAGGAGCAGCTTGACTTGATCAAGGTGGTCGAGCCACTGGACTGTCGCGCCCAGCCCGATCTTCTCATACCCGTCTAGCACATTTATACCCCTCTCAAGGGTCTTTAGAAGCGGTTCGGGATCAGCCCTCCTACATTCAAGATATAGTGTTGGCATAGGGTCCTCGTCCAGGAATCTAGCATGGCCCAAGTGTATTATTCCATCGGCGCCCACCGCCCGAGCATGTGCTACTGCTAGGTCGCATCCGCCCCAGCATCCACCTCCATGAAGCAGAGCCTCCTCAAGGGTTGATGAGAGCTCTTCAACGAACTTGCCGGCGACATTGCGAAGCCCTGGCGGAGCCTGCACGAGAGCTCTTTTGACGCGATTCTCCCTTATCCAGTCCTTGGCCAGCTCCAACTCCACTTTATAGCCGCTGATCAGCATTCAATATCCCTCGCTGCCATCCACGTAGAAACAGATCCTCTACTGAAAAATATTTGGCCTTGTGGAGAGGCTTTAAAGGCCGCCCCCTTGTATCATGCTGGGAAAGTCGAGGGTGGAGCGTCTTACCCGGGGTGGCGGGCGCGGGTGCCGTGGAGGTATGAGCGGCATCAGGTATAGGATAATTCGGAGGCGGGTGAAGCATCCTCGGCTTGAGATCTGGGGTAATGAGATCTGGATTATCGTGCCGGGTAACATGGATCCATGGAAGGTGGTGAGGGAGAATAGGGGGTGGCTTATTAGGCAGATTGAGATCGCGAGGAGGGCGGCTGAGCTCTCGGGGAAGATCGAGCTCGTGCCGAGAACTAGGAGGAAGTTCAGGTCTCTGGTTGAGAGGGTTGTGCGGGAGTATGCTGAGGAGCTGGGGGTTGAAGTGAACAGGATATTCGTGAGGAGAGTTAAGTCCGCGTGGGGGAGCTGTAGCGGGAAAGGAAACATCACGATAAATGCTGCGGCTCAGTGGCTTCCCGAGAGGCTGGTAAGATACATCGCCTATCATGAGGTTTGCCATCTCAGGAGATGGAGGCATGACAAGGACTTTGAGAGGCTTGTGAGGGAAAAGTTTCCTGACCACGAGGACTTGGATCTCCAGCTCCAAGCATACTGGATAAAGCTGAGGGAGCGGGATAAGGCGTCAGCGAATCCTAGAGCTCCTTGACCCGTTTTCTCCCACGTTTAGCATTCTTCACATTTCTTGCCTGAATGAGGTTGCGATTCATCTTCATTCTTGATTTGCCGACAGGATAGCCCATCCCTACAGCATATCAATCACGCGAGAGATAACCTTTCCGCCCCCTTTTCGGTGATATAGCTATATTCCAGCCTCGGGCCAGAGGCTCTCGACGCGATGTATAAGCTCGGCTTCCCAGTATGGTATGGATATGGTTCGGAGATCAGCCGGATAGTTAAGGAGGCTCGTGAGACGGGCTTTGAGTATATCGAGGTTAGCATTGATCATCCATGGCCGCGGGGTGGCGAGCCGAGCCTAGGCGAGGTTGTCAGGGTGATTAGGGACTCCGGCCTATCCATTGGCTTCCATGCCCCTTGGAGAGATCTCAGGCTCTCCTCCCCGTTTGAGGAGGTTTGGGAGGCCTCGATCAGGGTCTTCGAGAGGATAGCATCAGATCTCTCAGCCCATGAATGTGATTATCTCGTCGCCCATCTCTCAACGGATCAGGCGGTCGATAGGATTAATGAGATCCGGGATGAGGTTGTGAAGGCGGCGATAAAATCTGTTGAAACGCTGACCGGGATATGTAGAGGTCTCGGTCTCAGGCTTTTGGTGGAGAATGTCCGCGAGGACTTGGAGATGTTTGAGAGGATCGCTTCGAGGACTGATGGAGTCTGCCTCGACATCGGCCACGTGATAATCTCCACGTACAAGAGACATGGGAGGGAGAGTATTGACGCGGAGCTCGAGAGATGGATGAGATCGCTTAAGGATAGGGTCGTGGCGATACATTACAGCGGTGTCAAGTTTGATGGAAAATATGCGCGTGATCACCAGCTAACCGATAGCTCGGACAAGTATCTACGCATCCTAAAGAATTATCTCGGAGGGCTGAGGCCATGTTATATCCTCTTCGAGGTCTTCGAGGGCTTGAATGGGGAGCATGCATGGCCGAGACAGCTAGCAGACGCTCTCCACTTCCTCAGAAGCCATTAGAGAATTTCACTCATTTAAATCGTCGATGAGAGCAGTTATCCCCAGATGCCGGGTAGAAGCGAGGTCCTTGAAGAGTTTTTCACATCACTTCAGGAGGCCATATGGGGGATTCTCTCGAGAAGCTGGGAGAGCGTTGAGCTCAGTGATCTTAGGAGGATTGCGGCGGTTGATGTCGCGTATAGGGGTGATCTGGCGCTAGCGGTCGCGGTATGCTGGGATCTGGAGAGAGGGGAGCCTGTAGAGGAGAGGTGGCTGGCCTGTGAGGCCCCATACTCCTATGTCCCAGGCCTCCTCTTCCTCAGAGAGGCGCCGCCGATGCTGAGGGCGGTTAAGCTGCTGGAGCATGAGTGGAGCCTTCTCCTCGTTGATGGGCATGGGCTTCTTCATCCGCGGAGAATGGGTCTCGCGGTGCTCTTGGGTTTTCTCCTCGGCAAGCCGGCACTAGGCATCGCCAAGTCGCTACTAGTCGGCGTTGAGGGCCCGGGGGAGGATTGGGGGCCGGTCGAGGTCTCAGGCGAGATCCTAGGCTACTGGTTCAAGACTTGGGGTGGTGGAAAGTTTTACGTGAGCCCGGGCTATCTGCTGACCGTGGATCAGGTTCCCGAGCTGGTCAGAATCCTCAGATCAAGGTATCCTGAGCCGCTTGCTTACGCTGATAAGCTCTCGAGAAAGCTTGCTAGGAGCCTGTCTCCATGATCCTGCTATGCTCCCCCCTCCTCTGCGCCGCGATCGCACTCGCCTCCTCCAAGATCTTCCGAGCCTCATCGCTCAGCCTAGTCTCAGCGATCGTGGACTCGTGGAAGGTCCCGACCTCAACCGAGAGATCCTCCATCATGCTTACGAGCTTGTCAAGCTCATCAGATGCAGTTGGCGCGATGCCGCGGATCTCCTGGCTCGCCGCCGCCAACACGTCCTTCAGCGGAAGAACGACCCTGCCAGCATCCTGCAAATCCTTAACAGCCTCAATCCTGTATAGTACGCCCTCGAGGAGTAGATTTGCATGGACAAGCCTTCTAAGGGCCTTCCTCAGCTCAGCGAGCTCCTCCGCATACATCGCTGCCCTCTCGCGATCCCTCTCCATGTGGGCCCTGACAACCTGCTCGAAGAGCTCCCTCTCTCTCGCCTCTATATCCCTAACCCTTCTCGACAACCTGGCCCTGATGATGCTGACGGAGTCGAGTATCTCGTTCGGGTTAACCTCCCTCTTCTCGGCCCTCTTCCGCCTCCAGAACGCCAGCCACATCCCTCCAAGCCACGCCCAAGCCGCCTAGAAATAACTTCCCAGCCCAGGCTCAACAGGATATGCCCTCTAGGATCTCTCCAAGAATACTTACGGAACATCGGCTACGCCAGTTTTTAAGGTGGCTGGGGGAAGTGGGGGGAAGGCTGGATGGGCCTTGCTCGACGTTCTGGGC
>CAZWXN010000047.1:0-6926 GCA_964637915.1 uncultured Nitrososphaeria archaeon
ATCTATGTACTCTATGAACTCCGACTCCGGCATCCTCGTGAATGACGTGACGACACAGTTCCTCGTCAGCCCCATAACTCTATTGGTCCCGGCAACAGTGAATACTATGTACCATATCTTTCCATGTCTCAGGTACTCCTCGTAGAGCGCCGTGTTCTTCAGCGAGTCGCCATAAAGGGCGAGCTTATCAACATCAACGAAGTCGAGGTCGTCGAAGTATATCACTTTCGTTCCTTCCGGGTTTCTCTCATGGAACTCCCTCATGACCGATGGCGTGATCCTAGCCTCTGTGATCGCCTTATAGGATAGGAAGAGGTGATGGGAGAGGAGTGAGGCAACAGTATTCGCGAAATGCTTCTCCTGAACAACCGTGAGAAGCGTGAGATCCTCTGCTCTCCTGAAGATTATCCTCGCCTCGACGGTCTTGAGGACTGGCACAAGCCTCCCCCTCTGATTGACTGTTATCAGCTTATCCCTGCTGAACACGCCCTCAAGCCTATCATTCTTCAGGTCTAGGTCTCTTACCTCTGTTATGAGCTCAAATTGCTGACCATCCGCCTCTCTCTCCTCGATAAGCTTATAGCCCATCAGCTTGTCAGCCATCTCTTCGAGCGTTGTCTCAGCCCTTATCTCGAAGATCTTTGCGGCTAGAGGCATCTAGTGGTGGGGATGCCGCCGAGCTCATAAAGATAGCTTGCGGCCGCGTCGGGGTAGGGCCCGCTCATATACCAGTATTGTGAGGATTGTCGCGGTGGCTGAGGCGGCGACTAGTTGGAGCGTTTCATTCAAGCTTGCGAGCGCCCATGGTCTTAGGAGCATCGATATTGCGAGCGCAATCATCAAGTAGCCCGAGAAGAGCTTTATCCTCCTCGACCATGCCTCCGAGATCCTCGTCCTACCCAAGGTGTATGCGAAGACGAGGACTATCCCGAGCATCGGCATGACATATATCATGTTGTAGAGCGCGAGGTAGATGTAATACTCCACTTGGCCTATGCCGAGTGATGAGAGGAGGCTCGTGTAGTATAGTGGGAAGCCCGGGGTGCAGGCGAGCTCGTAGATATTGACTGTGAACGCGAGCGCGGCCGAGCCAGCCGCGAGAGCCCCCAGAGAGCTTACGCGTAGAAGTCTTCTAGCGGATCTACCAACTTGTGCGAGGCTTTTCTCGGATGCGCCTAGGGATGGGCCGAGTCCATGGGCGAAATAGTCCTTCACGTTCAAGGCTCCAGCAGCTGCCACCACTATCATCACTATGAGGAAGAATGGGCCAAGGCCGCTCAGTATCCTGAAGACGTTGAGTATCGCTGCCATGAAGAGGAAGTAGGCGATGCCTGAGATAAGGACGAATATCCCGCCGACCAAGAGGATGCGAACGCGATCCCTTGCATATATCAGGATGCTGAGGAGGAATGTTAGGATGTAGAAGGCGCAGGGATTAACACTATCCATCCCCGCGATTACGAGCGTGAGCCAGAGGAGGTCCTCGCCTGGGTTGCCGTCATCAAGCTGAGCCCCTATAGGGCCTAGCATAGATGCTAGGGATAACATGATGAGAGCCGCTGCGAAGAATCCCCAAGCGATCCGCGAAGCCTTCAACCTCGATGATGTTCTCAGCCTTGGGATCTAGAAAATTTTTCCATTCAATTAGAGGTCTTTCTCGGCGCGATAAGCATCCCTGCCACGGCCATAATAATCCTTCAGCCTAGATGTGAAGATGTATCCGAGTGATTTGTAGAGCCTTATCGCGGGCTCGTTATCAACCGCCACCTCTAGGATTGCCTTCTCACATCCGAGCTTCTTGAACTCGTTCTCGAGGCTCTTCAGGAGGGCTGCGCCGACGCCCCTTCTCCGGAAATCCGGCCTAACATCAAGCGTGTAGACATGGCCCACGATTTGGCCGCCGATCTTCTCAACTCTTCCTATCGCTGAGCCCACTATTTCGCCCTCCCCCGTAACAGCCTTTAAGGGGATAGAGCTTGGATCTATCAGGAGAAGTCTTAGAAACTGTTTCGAGTAGGCATCCCTGCCGAAGCAGATCCTCTCCAGCTCATACAGCCTCTCGAGATCCTCTAGGCTCGCCTGCTCAATCCTAATGCTCCTCGCTGGGCTCACGTAATTCATCAGCATACCTTATATGATTGCGGGTGTGGAAATATTTTTGGTGCCGGAATTTTGGGGCCGTCGCTAATAATGGTGAAGCTCGGGGGATCCTTGATAACCGATAAGAGCCGGAGGTTCTCGTTAAATGCCGAGGTGGTTAAGAGGCTTGGGAGGGAGCTTGCCGAGGCGGTCAAGGAGTCGGGCGTTGATCTGATAGTCGTTCATGGGGGCGGATCATATGCTCATCCAGTTGCTAAGGAATACTCGGTCTCAGAGGGCTTGAGGAGCAGGGGGGGCTTAAGGGGCTTCGTCGAGACATCGAGGGTAGTCCGGATGCTCTGCCTCGATGTTCTCTCAAACCTCATTGAAGGCGGCTTGATGGCGATATCAATACCAGCATCATCAATATTCACGACGAGATCGGGCAGAATAAGCACCTGCAATCTCGAGCCAGTATTCTCGGCATTGAGACTTGGCCTCGTCCCAGTAACATCTGGCGACGTGGTTTTCGACCGGGATCTGGGGTTCACCGTCCTATCCGGGGATGAGATAAGCTCCTACCTGGCTGTCAGGCTCCGGGCGAAAAAGCTCATCTACACCATGAACGTGGATGGGATCTATGTTAGGGACTGGGTGACCGGGGGGGTCAAGGTTGCCGAGGAGTTCTCCCGGGGCATGAGCATAGCGCCAGTCGGAGGCGGAGTCGAGGATGTCACGGGCGGGATAGCGAGGAAGATAGAGGAGGGCTTCATGGCAGCCGAGGCCGGGGTAGAGGTGCTATTCATCAACGGGTTAGCCGAGAATAGGTTGAAGAATGCTATCTTGGGGCTGCCTGTTCCCGGGACGAGGCTTAAGCCTTAGCCTGCTGGACTCTTATCTGGAGGAATTCCTCGGGCTTAAGCTTCTCAGAGAGCTCGGGCATCAGCTCACCCCTCTCCATCAAGACCCTCCTAGCTAGATACCAGAAGGCGTATGGTAGGGCCAGCCTCCCCCTATTATTCACCGGGATCACGAGATCGACGTTCGAGATCATGTTATCCGTGCTACACATGGCTATAACGGGGATCCGGGCTATCTTCGCCTCCATCACCGCCTGATTATCATATCTCGGGTCGGAGACGAGGACGAGCCCCGGCTCCAGATACGTCTTGAGGCTCGGGTTGGTGAATGTGCCGGGCTCAAACTTCTCCACTATCGGTATGCAGCCCGTGTACTCGCAGAACTTCCGGACTGGGACGACGCCATAGACGTGGGTCGAGACGACGACCACCTCCTCGGGCCTATAATATGAGATGAACCTGGCCGCGATATTCAGTCTCTCGATAATCTTGTTCAGGTCTATGAGGTAGACTCCATCAGGCCTAAGCCTAAAGATGAACTTCTCCATGTGCTTGACCTTTATCTTTGAGCCTATGTAGAGGCCATTCTTAATGAAGAGCTCCTGAATATTTTCCATCGAATCTATGGCTCCCTCGCTCATGCCCGCTTCCAGCCCGATAATCAAATCCTTTAAAAAACATTACTGTAAGATGGCTTAGAGACGGACTTCCAGGCTCGTGAAGGAGTCTTCTTTGGGAGATCTTTGCTGGGGAGGGGGAGTGTCTCGGCTTCTAGATCCTTAGCTCCGCCATCTTGTCCATGCCTATGTTCTCGCCTATTCGCAGTAGCTCGTTGGCTTTCGCGATGCGCTCTCCGCCGACTACTCCGGCCTTCAGGAATTTCCCGCCCCAGGCTACGGAGAGCTGGGCTAGATGCCCCTCCGGCGGCTCTCCAGACCTGTGGGAGACGACAGGCACGATTCCATTCTCATGGGCTATCTTGACGGACTTCATGGCGGTTGTGAGAAGGCCCACCTGATTCGGCTTAATTATCACGGCTCTAACAGCCTTTAGCTCGGCCGCCCGGCTCAAGATACTCGGGTTGGTCACGATCAAGTCGTCGCCGCAGACTAGGGTCTTCCCGCCCACCTGCCTGCAAAGATCAGCAAACCCCTCAATATCATCCTCCTCAAGGGGGTCCTCGACGTAGAAGAGCTCATATTTGTCAACCCATTCAGCAACCCTGCTCATCTGAGCTTCCCGATCAAGCTCTATGCCCTCGGTTGGGTAGACGTATTTCCGCTTCTTCGGGTCCCATAGGCTGGATGCCGCAACATCTACGCCCACTCTAATCTTGAAGCCGAGCTCGTCGGATATCTCGTCCGCCGCCTGCTTAAGGAGCCGAAGGCCATCCTCGGTCTTTATCGGCGGGGCATATGCGCCCTCATCACCCCTACCGAGCGTGAATCCTCCCAAGTGCTTGTCGAGGAGCTTTCCAGCCCTCGCATGAACTAGGATATTGGCCCTAACAGCATCCCCCACATTCCTCGCCCCAATCGGGCTTACGAGCATCTCCTGCCAGTCCGGGGCCCCCCTGCCCGCGTGAGCACCTCCACCAATCACGTTTCCAAGCGGATACGGCAGCTTGAATGAATCAACGATCCGGAGATGCTCGTAGAGGGGTTTTCCAGCAGCATTCGCCGCGGCTATGGCCACCGCGAGCGAGACCGCGAAGGCCGTATTGCCGCCTAGCCTCCGGAAATCCTCGGTCCCATCGAACTTCTTCAAGGCCTCATCAAGCGCCTCGTGATTGGAGACGTCTATGCCCCTGAGCTTCGCCGTGAGCTCGTTGTTGACAATTCTAACAGCCTCATCAACGCCACCCTCGGGATAATACATCACCTCCTTCCCACCCTTGCTCTTCCCAGCTGGCGCCGCAGCCCTCCCAAAGGCGCCATCAACCCAGGCATCCACCTCAATCGTCTCCTCTCCACGACTATTGTAAACCTTCCTAGCCCTCAGCCTCTCAAGCTTCAGGCCCATTCTCCTCCACCTCCTCCTTCCCAGCCCGGGGATAGGGCTTGGAGCCATAGAGCGTATGAAGCTTAACTATCTCGTCAAAATACTCGTAGTGGCTTAGGAACATCCTCCTACAGCAGTATCTTTTTATGCCTAGATCATCCAAGACCTTGCCCGGGTGCTCACCCTCCTCAACCCTCCTAGCATACTCCTCCCACTTATCAGCGATCAACGCGCCACAGCTAAAACACCTAATCGGGAACATCATATCCCAAAACCCCGGGTCAAGAAGCTCTCTATCATTATTTTAATTTACCGTAGGATCTGAACATTTAAGACTAAGTCCCTTTGCGGCAAAAATGATGCACGTAGACGTAGCATTAGGCCCGCCCAAGGAGCCGGCTGAGAACCTTGTCGTCGTAGATATCTTCAGGTCAAGTACATCCATTGTTACAGCCCTAGAGAATGGAGCAAGAGAGATAATCCCCTGCCGCTCAATCAGTAAAGCTAGGATGCTTAAGAGTAGGCTGGGTGAGGGAACACTCCTCGTCGGTGAACGGAGAGGGATAACTCCCAAGAAATTCGACCTCAATATTTCCCCCAGCCTGCTTATCCGAGAGAATGTGGAGGGCAGGAGGATAGTGTATTGCTCAACCAATCTGATACGCGTCGTCTCCAAGTATATGAATGGTGCCAAGCATCTTATCATCGGCGGGCTGGTGAATGCCAGCGCCGTCGCGAAATATCTGAAAAAGCTCGGCCTCGACAACATCACCATAATCGCATGTGGATATGTCCCTGATAATCACGTGTCTTTAGAGGATGTTATAGGGGCAGGCGCAATAGTCTCAAGGCTCAGTGAGGTGGACTTCTCAGACACAGCGCTTCTCGCTAAGCTGGCCTATGAGAATAAGGATTGGAGGGAGCTTGTATTACAAAGCCGCACCGCGAAATATCTCCAAAGTATTGGATGGGGGATGGATCTGGAGTTGTGCCTAAGAGAGGATATATCGAATATCGTCCCAATTCTATCAGGCGGCGTCATTAAGGGGGTTAGGGTTGACGAATAGCTACCTGTAAGACTTCTGCTTGAATCTTCTAGCAGATCTCCTGTTCGGTTTCTTGGGCTCAGCCTGCCTCGGATCGCCGGCTAATAGCACCCTGTTATAGCTCTTTATCTCCTCGCGGGCCTTCTCATTATGTTCTGCTATTGCTCTTGCTAGAGCGAATGCAGCCGCGTCGGCAATGGCCATGATGCCGCCACCCTCAACCTTGATATCAAAGTCATGGCTCTTCCAGAACTTTTCATGGAAGTAGAGGGGCGCTAATATCTTCATCCGGGCGATCTCGTT
This sequence comes from uncultured Nitrososphaeria archaeon, assembly GCA_964637915.1. Taxonomy (GTDB): domain Archaea; phylum Thermoproteota; class Nitrososphaeria_A; order Caldarchaeales; family Wolframiiraptoraceae; genus Wolframiiraptor. The sequence goes on from CAZWXN010000047.1 coordinate 6,290, forward strand.
CCCGAAGTGCTCGAGGGGCTGATTGTTTATCAGTATCCTGCCCGTGCCGGGCCTAATTATGAGCCTCGCGACAGCCGTCTTCCTCTTCCCAACAAATACCCCAAGAGCCTTAGACATGGTTTAGCCTCCCCAATCCAGAGCGTAAATTCAAGACCATTTTTCTGAGCAAGGTTTGAATGATGGGAGTATAAAAGGATATGAAAAGTCGGGGTAAGAAAATTTTAATATCCCCCTTTTATCTCGGCTGTCTCGAATATTCTTTTAATGTTCCCTCTGCAGTCTCTAAGATAACGCATCTCCACCTTATCCTTGCCACATGGATTTTGTCTGACGAGTCTATGAGGTGGATGTTCTCTTTGATACTACTATCATCCCGGATCTCCAATATAGTGGGGTATCCTGAACCCCATTCTCTCCAGCCTATCCGCCCCTGCCTATCAAGCCCAACTCCAGAATTGTTTTCTACACTCCTTGCATATCACTTGGACTATCCGGCCATTTACTATGACCGCATAGTCCTTAGCCCTCTCCTCAAGCTCCCTCTTTGTCAAGACTATGGAATTCCTACATAGATCATAGACCGCCTCACGCTTCTCAATATGTAAAGCCTATTTGATCTTACCTCCTCCTATCAACC
>CAZWXN010000048.1:0-6921 GCA_964637915.1 uncultured Nitrososphaeria archaeon
TTCTCCACCGCCGCCCATTTGACCCCTCTTCCAATATGCTTCGTCTTCTCCCAGTATACGTCCTTGAATATTTCTTGGTAGAATGCTCTTATCGCTGCGAGGGGCATCATGAAGTTCATGTAGAATATCATATGCGGCAGGTATTTAATTAGTGTCTTGGCCGTCCCCATTCCTTCAAGCATTGCTCCCTTTATCCAAGTGTAGTAATAGATTATATTGAATGCTAGTGGGAGTATCGCCCACCATGGGAATAGGTTTGCGGTTATGTTGAGCGGGATTATCCCGAAGTATTCCAGGAGCCAGTATATGGTGAGTGAGTATGCTACCCAGTTTAGGACGACTATTATGGGCGCTATTAGCATCGAGATTATTGATAGGGATTTGAGGATGCCGAGCCTCCTTATCACGGGCGGCCTAGTGAGTATCCTAACATATTTCTCGAGGCTTTGAACCCATCCTCTAAACCATCTCGTCCTCTGCCTTAGCCAGGCTTTAAATGTTGTTGGAGCCTCCTCCCAGTGCCTCGCATCTATGACGACCACCTTTCTCCCGGATAGGTAGAATCTGACCGCGATCTCGGCGTCCTCAGCGAGGTTCAATGGATCCCATCTGCCCACCTCACTTATCGCTGATCTCCTCATGTAGTTCCCCGTGCCGCCGAGCGGGGTGAAAAGGCCCATTCTCGACCTGCCATTTAACATGACCCTAAACCACCCGGCATACTCCATGGAGAATATCCTTGTTATCCAGTTATCTGTCTCATTGCTTATCCTGAGTATTGCTTGGACGGAGTCCATTCGATGATCCTCGATCGCCGAGGCGACCTTGAGTAACGTGTCCACGTCCGGTATATCCTCGACATCAACTATTCCTATTATGTCTCCTCTGCAGAGTGTTAGCGAGTCGTTTAGCGCGCTTGGCTTCGTCGGGAAATATTCTCTCCTTATTAGCGGCAGCACCCTTCCCGGATAAACCTGTGCATACCAAGTCGCGATCCTCTCGCCAATAGGATCCTCCGTTACAACTATTATCTCCTTCCGGTCTAATGGATACTCTACATTGTTTAGACAGACCTCGATCGTTCTCGGGAGTATCGGCTCATCCCTGGCCGGGATTATGAGGGAGATCCTTGGATATGTTTTAGGCCTTGTGCCGGGGTTTACCGGCCTCTTCACGCCGGCCACGAGTATGATTATGTGGAAGATGCCCCAGAAAATGTAGACTATCGTCAGGCCATATGCGATGAATAGGAGCACCTGCCTCGGGTAGATGATTAGCAGGAGCATTATCGCGATAAGGGATGCTATGAATATCGCCGGCTTAATGCCTCTCATGGCTTACGACACCAATTATCCTAGCAATCTCGCCAACTATCCTGTCAACCGAGCTCAAGATATCATCTACCTTGATTATCCTTATCTTTTCCGGATTGAATATCTTTTCGAGCTCCGGCCGAAAGCTTGATGGCATCACTATTACCATTATGGAGTTGAGGATGTCCGCCGCCTTCAGCGTCATCAATATGGGATACGTCTCGTCAGCAATCTTCTCGGGCGCAATCTCGACTATGATGGATGGATCTCCCCTAACATATATTGGCACCATGTATATCACGCCACTTGATCCCGTTATCCGCGTGAACGTGGCGACATCGAGCCCCAGAGCCTCCAGCCTCCGCGCCATGGTCTCCACGATGCTAAAAACCTCTGAGATCCTCCTAGCCTCCTCTGATAGCCGATATACCGGGTATTTCCTGAGTTCAAGCTGCTGAATCCTGTTCATGTGGCCTTTCTCGCATTCGATCTCTACGAGCGGCACTTGGAAGACCGCCTTGCAATCAATACAAGTGAATCCGAACCCAGGCCTCCCATAATCTATGCCAACCCTCTTCATCTCCTTGCCGCATTTCGGGCATCGATAGACTCCAGGACTGCTCGTCTGAAACTCCTCAAATCTTCCGGTGTATCCGCAGTCATAATGGATCATGAGCTCTCTCTTCTCGATATTCCTAGAATTGCATTCGGGGCATTTGAGGACTACGTGGAGGCAGACCGTCCCGCATACCGTGCATGATGGGAATGAAACCTCCCCAGCAACCTCCAATAAGCCTCTCTCATAATAGGCTCTCGCCCTCTCCTCCGGAACCTCTATATCGAATAGCTCATAGACTATCCCCATGCCCTGCCTGATCCTAGGCCTAAACTCGACAAGCTCACCCCTACGTAGAGCATCATAGAGCGATGAGAAGAAATGGACATCAATAAGCCTAAGCTTCTGAAATTCGCTGGACAATTATACCCCAATGAGGGGTTAATCGCTTTCGCTATATATTCATTACCCCCGGAGAAGCCCCCGTTTAATGAATTGAGTACAAAAAAATAGGGCGTGTTTTGATTTGCTGGCTACTCGGTGATGAACGCCGTCTCGGTGGATTGGACTCCTCGCACTCTTTGTATTCTCTTAAGGACTATGTTTCCAATCTCCTCAATTGTCTCCGCCTCGACCAGCGCGACAACGTCGTATCTACCGCTCACGATCCTCGTTGACTTAACGTTCTTTATGCGTGCGAGGCCTTTTGCGACCGACGCCGCGTTCCCCTTCAAGGCCCTTATAAAGACATATGCCCGGACTGGCATGCCCCTCTCACCCCACCACGACTAGGGTCTCTGTCCTTTCGACGCCCTCTATCGCCTGTATCCTCCCGACCACGAGCTCGGCCAGCTTCTTGAGGTCCTCGGCCTCAGCCTCGATGACCGCGTCGAATCTGCCTGTTGTTGGGGATGCCGACTTAACACCTTCCACCCGCCTCACTTGATCTAAGACATCATGGAGCCTGGCCCTCGAGCACCTCAACAACACGTAAGCATATACCGGCATTTACTCTCCCCTCAACAACATGACATACTCATCTAATGAATAAGCTTTACTCCAGCTTAAGAGGCTAGCTCTCATGCCCCTTAGTTACTTGATATAATTGATGACGATAGAGCTTGTTAGTTACCTGACTCATGGTGGGAGGAATATGAGTTTTTCGGGTGGCAGTATTCTATTCAGCTGACTGGCTATAAGCATGTATAACCCTCCCTTAAGCATGTTTATCAACGACAAACTTTTTTCAAGCTCATCGTTTGATGAAAGTCTTCTTATTTGCCTTTTTGCATTTGCCTCTATCTTCTTGACAACCTTCTTCATTAAGTTTTCATAAACTTTTGCAGCTTCTAAACCTCCTTCTTCGGCTCTTATTATGGCTTTGACCGCCAAGCGCCCGCTCAAAGCGGCGTTATCCATCCCCACACCACGGTATAGATCAACCAAGCCCGCGGCGTCTCCAATAATTAATATCCTTCCCTCACCCAAGTACATCGTGCTTCTTAATGTTGATGAGAAACCTTCCTTCCTGACGACCTCTCCACGAAGCTCATACTTTTCCTTGACATAATTAAAAAATCTATCCGCATACTCCAAAGGGTTTTTATCGGCACCTGTTCCTATCACCCACTTGTCATCTTTTAGATAAATCCATGCAAACATCAAGGGGCAAAATTCCCGGTTATAGAACATGTAAAGCGTGTTGGGATCCAGCTTAGCCTCACCAACAAAGTAGTAGTTTATTGTCGCACCTGAGGCTTTCCTGTCAAAATCTTGCGGTCGCATTTTCCTCCTGACTCTCGAAAACATCCCATCAGCACTGATAAGGTAACGGGTTTTAACCTCATACACCATGTCTCCTGAGACTAATTTGACACTTATTTTGTTTTCCTCTTTGGTAAAGTCAGTTAGTGATGTATTATCGCGAAAATCCGCGCCAGAATCTGCTGCTAGAGAGTTTAGCCAACTATCAAAGGTGGATCTCCAAAAGTTCAACATTTTCATTCTGCCTTTTAAAACCCTGCCTTTCGGAGTTAGTATTTCAACTCTAGAAAGCTCATTTTTACATAGTTTTTCACGCGGTATCCTTTTGCCAATAAGCTTCTCAAAATATTCAAACTGGATTCCGGAGCAGGGCTTATTCCTCGGGGTCTTAAACTTCTCAATTAATAATGTTTTGAGGCCTCTTTTTGCGGCAAACCTTGCTGCAATAGAGCCAGCTATGCCACCGCCCACGACCACTACATCATATTCTTCCACGTCAATCACCTCTTTAGCTTACTTTCTCCTTCCATTAATTTCAGCATCAACCTTTATGCTTTTTCATGTTTTATTGGTAGTGGCCCTTATATGTTACTCGTGATATCTTGCTTCGACTTATAATCAGCGCCTTGATCCGCTTGTTTGAAGCTTTTACTCCACGCTTATCCCGAATATCATGGAGAATATTCTTCCTATGGCGTATGTCGCGGCTGCTGATCCGAATCCTGCCAGCATCATCTCGAGGATCTTTCTCTTGAGTGGCAGGTTCGCGGAGATGGCGATTATGAATCCTATTATTGCGAGGGCGGCTCCAGCCGCCGCTATCGAGAGCAGCAGGGATGCTAGTATCGGGAGGCCGAGCAGGTAGGGTGTTACGGGTATGAGCGAGCTTATGAAATACGCTATGCCCGTATATAGCCCGGCGGAGGCCGGCTTCTCTATCGCCTCTTCCCTCAGCCCATGCTCCTCCTCCGCTATAGTCCTCGCTAGCAGGCTCGGGTCCTGGACTATCTCTCCCGCTATGAGGTTGGCGGCCTCCTCCCGATACCCCTTCTTAACCATGAGCGATCTTATCCTATTCATGAAGAGCTGGGATGCGTATTTGGCCGCCAGCCTGACCCTCCCTAGGACCCCCTCATGGACTTGCTTCTGGGATTTCGCGGCGGCATATGCCCCGATCCCCATGGAGAGGGAGCCGGCTATCGCGACGACCAACCCGCTTAGACCCACCATGAACGGGTCTCCATATGCTCCCGCGAGGCCCGTTGTGACCGAGAGTATCTCTACCAGGCCATCATTCATTCCGAGGACCATGTCCTTGACATGGCTTAGGAGCTCGGTGAATCGCGACTCCTCCTCGGCAAGCTCATGCTCGTGCAGTAGCTCCTCGGCAAGTATCTCCTTCAATTTTTCCCTCTCATCCTCGGCCATATCCGGGTGCTCAAGCATCATGGCATACATCATGATCGCATCACGCTCGCCGCTCTCCATGATCTTAAAGGCAAGCGCAAGGCCCAGAACCCTAATTAGGAAGGCGTGAAACCTCACCTTGAGACTACTTACCCGTATTCTACATTCTGCTCCCCGCCTCTCTAGGAAGCTTCTCCAGAAGCTTAGGTGTTTTCGCTCCATCCCAGCCATCTCTAGGAGCTTTCTCCGGGTGTTCTCGTCCCGGCTCAGCCTAGCGGCCGCAGAGTATATCTCTATGGCGAGGGCCTCATCAGCTAAGGCCTCCTCAGCCAGGGAGATCAGGCCTGATGAGGCACTCATGACGTGCTGCAAGCAAGTAATCATCCGGCGTATAAGTGCATTCCCATGTTCCTAGGCGTCTCCCACAATATTCAGCGCGGTGTAGATTGTTGCGAGCGTTGAGGGCGCGGCGAGCTCCGTGGATAATGTTATCCCGGGCGCTAGGTCGAGGACTAGGCTCGCGATCCTGTAGACGCCCTTTGGTATGCCCTCCCTTGATCCTATGAGGAGGTTTACCCGACCACCTCTCGAGAATAGCTCCCGTAGCTTCGGTAATGCATCTCTTATCTGGAGGCCCTCGGGCTCGAGAACTATCATCGGCTCCTCCCTCCTCTCCCTTACAAGCTGATATAGATCCTGCACTAGGACCCGAACCTTCTCGATGCTCCGCGCATAGGTCTTCTTCTGGATCGCGTATCTACTCTCGATCCCCTCTCTTACCCCGGCTATGAACGCCTCTAGCTCGAAGGCACTGACTGGCTTATTAGGCGCGATGACAAGCTCCCCAACCTCATATGCTTGAACCGCCCGCCCTATCCTCCTGCCAATCTCCCTCGCGCCCTCGATCGAGCCTAGATACGGCATCTGGACAATCGAGATCCTATTGAATATCCTGAAGCTCGGCCTCTTCTCCGGCGTCATCTTCCTCCACTCACGCTCACCCCTCACAATGCCTATCCCAGCCCTCTCGAGAATTATCTCCACATGAATCACCACATCCGGGTTCTCGAGATCAACCCTCGCTCCAGTCTCTGCTTGGACAGCAGCTCCAACTCTCACATTCACATCAAGGCTCGTGAAATCATGCCTCCCTCTTCTTACCGTTCTAACAGCGAAGCTATCATCCTCACTGATCATGTTTCTCGCGAGGCAGACCGCGGCCTCAACAATCCTATCGAGATCAGCCTCGACCACCGCATCAACTTTTATCACCGACTCCGCTTCCGGGACCTCCCTCAATATCAGCTCCTTGAGGATCTCGGCATCATGGCATGATTCGACTATCACGAGGCCCTTCAGCCCGCCTGGGCGCGCTCTAACCTCAGCGCCCGGATCGAGCTCCATTATCCTCGCGGCCACGACATCCTCCAAGTCTAGCGGCGTCTTCACTATAAGTCTCAAAATCTCGAGCCCCAAAGGAAGATCGTGCCACGAACCTAAATAAAGCAAAATCTAGGGGCGCAAAAAGGATATAGGTGTCCGCGCCCGAGAAGATAAGGTGACTTATGGGATGAGCCGGGATCAGTTGATAGGGGCGGCGATAATGCTCTGCGCAATCGCCGGCATAATAATCTACGGCTGGATAATGTTCTTCACAGCATGGGATATAATACTCCTCAAGATAACAGGCTTCATAGCAATCGCCGGAGTCCTCGGGATACTAGCATGGATAGGATACACGCTCGCAACAACACCGCCCCCCAAGCCGATCGAGGAGATAGAAAAGGAGCTTGAGAAAGAGCTTAAAGAGATGGAGGCAAAAGAGGGGGCATCAGGAGGCGAGTAAGTCCCTGATACTCTCACACCGCTTTCCCGAACTCT
>CAZWXN010000049.1:0-6607 GCA_964637915.1 uncultured Nitrososphaeria archaeon
TCCTCACCGTCTTCTTGGAGACCTTGAACGACATGTGGGCATACCATTTCCCCCTGTCGGCATCATAGTGTATCTCAAGACGCCCCTGCTCACCCCTTAATGTACAAAGCCCATATTCCACTTCTATTCAGCCAATCGCGCCAAGCCATTTGAGGATAATCCTGTCACCATCTATCCTATACTAGTCTTTTCTCGGGACAGTCCACAACGCTCTAGACGAACCGTCACTCCTTCCGCATCCCGGCGGATTAATCCAAGTTATGAATGATGGCAGCTTTCCCTCCTTCCTCAACTCTAGGGGGCCTGAAGAAACTTCTCCACACCTCATTGCTCCTGTTTAACACTTGTTGGACCGTAGCCGAACCGATTAACAGCCTATACTTCTCATAGAACTCCTTATACGTCCCTTTGAAATCGACATGTCTTCTCTCAAGGAATATCCTCAGCCTAGCATAATTAACCTCATCCCATAACTTCGACGAGAATTCGCATAATTGCTTCAGCCTCCTCTCAGCTTCTTCACCGACTATTAGCTCCACCCCACTCGTCCTCCTCACCCTCAGCCATCTCCAAAGGGGCTAGCCTCCCCAAGAACCCTCCTGAGGCATCCTAAAAGCTCCTCATACACATAATCCATCACCCTGCCAACACATCCACGATATCTCCTGAACTCATCGAGCCTACCAAGGCTATCATAAATGAATGTCCTAAATCTCCTTATGAGGGCTGGCGGCAGCCTCCTCCCATACCTCTTAACAACAATCAGCGTTTCATGAACAATATTGATGAACTCGTTTAACAATCCCACCTCCTTAAAGGCATCCCAAACCCCTCATACGGTCTCCGGGATCTTAGGCTCACCTATCCTAATGAGCCTCCCCTTACAACCAGATCATTCACACCATCCCCCAAAACGGGCCCACTTCTTATTCGTTGAGGGTCATCCTGAAAATGGGGACGCTTATCGTGGGGGTTGGTTTAAGTATTCAGATTAAGGCTGATGGCAGAGGTTTTTGAGGAATTTTATCGAGAAGGATGTGTTCTCCGGAACATTCCATTATCACTGTTGAGCTGGAGTGATTGGAAAGACTTGCGTCAGGAGGGCTATCAATGAAATTCTAGATTACATCAGGGCTATTGCCCTAGATATTCTACCGAGAAGGCAGTAGGAAGGAGAGGTACAAGGGGTGGGAGCTGGAGGAAAGGTTATTAGGCTTTTATTTAAATACCCCCATGAACCTGATGCCAAAGGGTATTATGTCGGCCATGGTCAACAGGCCATAGGGCATCCGATCGATCCTCTCAGCGAGACTAAGGATCACTGATGCCGTTCCAAGATCCCCGGGCGTCCCACTACTCCTCCAAGCAATCGAGTATTCCTCACCCTCGATAACGATCTCCTCATATTCTTGGGCGTCGGCAACCGCCTCGAATTCAACCTTGATCCTCTCCACGCCATTAACATAGCCAGCTCCATAGCCCTTAACCCCCCTAACCCTCCCCCTCTCTATAATCATGCTCCTAGCTTTCATGTCTTGATCCGCTTCGACGGGCTCCTGGCCCTCCTCAACCCTAGAGAGGTTTATGCCGGCGGCATCAGCTATCAAGCAAACCGACTCTGCATATCCTACGTGGCCGGAGTATTTCCCGGATCTCAGCCCTTCAACTACTTCACTAGGCTCAAGCCCAAGCCCGATCTTTCTCCTGAAGGAATCCCTTCTCCTCGAGGCATCGAGGCATCTCTTGGCCCTGATCTTTTTGATAATGGGAACTGTGGCTGAGGCGACGATGACTAGTGTATCGAGGAGGAATCCCGGGTTTATCCCCGAGCCGAGAATAGTTGAGCCATGAGTCCTCGCAAGCTCATCCAGCCTGCGGGCGAGGATGGGATACCTGTAATATGGATATGCAAGCGTCTCGCATGTTGAGATGACAGGCTTACCAAGTATCACTACAGACGCTATCTGATTATAGACCTTGGGCAGATATGATCCCGTAGCATGTAGAGTTACATCACACTCCTTCACGACTTCCTCAACATCCCTGGTAACCTTTACACCAAGCTCGCCGAGGCCGAGAATCTCGCCAACATCCCTCCCGATGATCTCCGGATTAATATCCACAGCGCCGATAATCTCATGGCCCCTGCTTACGGCTACTCGCGCGATCAGCCTACCAATCTCACCGAAACCATAAATCGCTATCCTCAAATCCATAACCATATTAGCAGTGATGCTCCGACATAATCTTTCCCGAGGACAAGATAATCTTAATCAAAATCCTAATCAAAGGAGAAGGCACGATCCGATGGTGTGAGACATGAGCTCCCAAGAGCTTCTGAGGATAATATACAATCGGAGGAGCGTGAGGAGGTATGAGAGGAAGCCTGTGCCGGATGATGTTCTCAGGGCTATTCTTGAGGCTGGGCGGCAGGCTCCAAGCGCCAGAAACCTCCAGCCCTACTGCTTCATAGTAGTTCAAGACCCGGAGCTGAAGAAGAAGCTAGTCTTCTCGGAGTGGAATAGGTTTATCGAGGAGGCGCCAATAGTCATTGTCGGATGCGGCGACTCTAGGGCGAAGTGGGCGGCCGTCGACGTGGCGATAGCCCTCCAGAACATGGTGATAGCTGCAGAGGCTCTCGACCTCGGAACATGCTGGATAGGACACTTCATCGAAGATGAGGTGAAGAAGGCCCTCAAGATACCGGAGCACATGAAGGTCGTGGCCATGATAACCCTTGGATACCCGGCTGAGAGGCCCGAGCCGAGGCCCAAGAAGAGCCTAAAGGAGCTGGTCCGCTACGATACATACAAGTAGGCCCAGGATTCGCGCTCGCTAGCCCTATTGGCTTAAACCTTAAATGCAGGATCCTTCGATTTCTCAGCGGACATGCCGAGCCATGGCTCAATCACGAAGGCAGGTAAAGTCAGGTCCCAGACACCGAAGATAGAGGCTAAGCCGAAGAGGAGTCCAGTTCCTAGACTCAGGAATAGATTCAACTTCGAGAAGAGGGTTATAGCTGTAGGCCAGCAGATTGTCTAAGCTCCCCCGGAATACCTTTAATACTACGGAGAGACAGCGGCATCAAGACCTTGAAGAACAAAGTGCACGTGATGGACCGGGTGATCATTCATGGCTAGGATATCATATCAGCCTAGAAAGCAGCGTAAGCTCCTCTACAACGCTCCAAAGCATAGGCTCCCGAAGCTCCTATCAGTTCATCTCTCACCAGAGCTGAGGGAGAAATATAAGCGGAGATCATTTCCCGTGAGAGTCGGAGATAAGGTGAAGATATTGAGAGGAGAGTTTAAGGGCATCGAGGGAAAGGTTACCGGCGTTGATAGGGAGAGACAGATGATCTACGTCGAGAACGTGACGATTAAGAAGGCTGATGGCTCAAATGTCCCAAGACCCATACATGTCTCGAATGTGATGATAACCGAGCTCAATCTCGATGACGAGTATCGGAAGAGAGCGTTACTCAGGGGAAAGGAGGTTGAGGCCTAATGGGGCATCTTAAGCGCCTCGCAGCACCACCACATCTCAAGATCTCCGTCAAGGAAGCCGTCTTCACAGTCTGCCCATCACCAGGCCCACATCCAAAATATGAGTGCATACCTCTTCTCCTAATAGTCAGGGATTACCTGAGGTATGCGGAGAGGGCTGAGGAGGCTAGAAGGATTATAGGCGCGGGCAAGATCCTCGTGGATGGTAGGCCTGTGAAGGACTACAAGTTCCCGGTGGGCCTAATGGATGTGGTCTCGATACCTGAGACAGGCGAGAATTATAGGGTGCTACCCATATACAGGCGCGGTCTAGACTTAGTCGAGATACCGAGAGAGGAATCGGGCTTCAAGCTTGGGAAGATCATCAGGAAGATGCATGTTCCTGGAGGCCATCTCCAGATAACCCTCCATGATGGCAGAAACATAAGATTCAGGGATGTAACCGAGGAGGTTAGGCAATATAATACAAGGGATACTGTGAAGATCTCTGTTCCAAGCCAAGTTATCTTGGGATATCTAAGGCTTGAGGAGGGCAAGTATGGTCTATTGGTTAAGGGGCCGAAGCAGGGGGCGCATGGCGAGATTATCGAGATTAAGCGTGATGTAACATATCCCGCGAAGCCCATCGTAAGGCTAAAATCGAGCATAGGCGAGGTAAGCTCGCTACTCGATTACGTGATGGTTGTCGGGGAGGAGGAGCCATGGATCAAGCTACCATGATAGAGGCGCGGCCAGCGAAGAAAGAGGAGAACCCGATGAGGAGGATTAGGGTGGAGAAGGTTGTCGTTAACTCCTGTATAGGGGCGAGCCCCCAGAGGCTTGAGAGGGCCGTAAAGATAATCGAGATGCTGACGGGGCAGAAGCCTGAGCTGCGGAAGGCGAAGAAGACGATCAAGGGGTTCGGGATTTATAAGGGGCAGCCCATAGCCGTCAGAGTAACCCTCAGGAAGGAGAGGGCGATCGAGTTTCTCAGGAAGGCGCTGCAAGCCGTGAACAATACCTTGAAGGCCTCAAGCTTCGATGATCAGGGAAACTTCTCATTCGGCATCAGGGAGCACTTGGATATCCCGGGCACCAAATATGATCCCGAGCTCGGGATAATCGGCATGGATGTCTGCGTCCACCTCTCTAGGCCTGGGCTAAGAGTCTTCCTCAGAAGAAGGGCTAGAAGAAGCATACCGAAAAGCCATAGGATAACGAGGGAAGAGGCGATGGAGTTCATGAGAAGCGAGTTCGGCGTAAGGATAATTGAGGAGTAGCTGTCCTCGAATAATCTTAAAATTATCCCGTGGAGAGGTGGCGTCTGAAGCGGGGCATGGCGAAGCAAAAGCCGCCAAAGGAGCGGAGGTTCGGGAAGGGCGTGGTCAAGTGTAGGAGATGCGGGACTACTGATGGTGTTATCAGGAAGTATAAGCTCTATATCTGCAGGAGATGCATTAACGAGGTCGCCCCCCTCTTGGGCTTCAAGGTGTATGAGTAGCTGAAAAACACTTATTAACGGATTATCATAACCCGCCTCACTAGGAGAGATGAGTAAGGACTTGGTCTCAGGGCTCTTTACAACACTCCAGAATAATGAGATGGTCAGGAATAGAGAGTGCGTATACTGTGCCTCCAAGCTGATAGGCGAGATATTAAAGACTCTTCAGAGGCATGGCTACATAGGCGCGATAGAGTATATCGAGGATGGCAGGGGAGGGAAGTTCAGGATACAGCTTCTCGGCAGGATAAACAGGGCGGCGCCTATCAGGCCTAGATTCAGCGTGAAGAAGGATGAGTATGAGAAGTGGGAGCAGCAGTACCTTCCCAGCAAGGATATCGGGATACTCATAGTCACGACAAGTCAGGGAGTAATGTCCCATAAAGAGGCGAAGGTAAAGGGTCTTGGAGGAAAGCTGCTAGGATACGTTTATTGAAGAGCCCCTCATTATTCCCCAACTATCTCGGGCCATAAGCTTGGACAGTAGCCTCTTCTAGGCACAGCTTCTCGCGGGATTTTTCGGCGCCCGGAATTTTTAAATAGCAATATAGCGGCGGGTGGATCAGATTCGCTGGAAGATCGGGGTTAAAGGATGATGCTCGCGGCAGGTGAATCGGGGGCCATGCCCCTACAGGAGTATGTTGAGGAGATAGAGGTTCCGGAGGGCGTTGTGGTCGAGATAGAGGGCTCTAGCAGGATTAGGGTGAAGGGCAAGCTTGGCCAGGTCATGAAGGATCTTTCTCATGCTAACGTGAAGCTTGAGCTCGCCTCGAACAAGATTCTCGTGAAGCTCGTGGGGAGAGGTAGGCGGGCCAAGGCACTCATAGGGACGATAAGGAGCATAATCGAGAACATGATTGTCGGCGTCACCCAGGGCTTCACATACAAGATGAAGATCGTTGCAGCCCACTTCCCAATAACCGTCAAGGTTCAGGGAGACACGGTCTACATAGAGAACTTCATCGGCGAGAGGGCTCCGAGGATAGCAAAGATTGTTGGCGAGGGAACGAAGGTCGAGGTAAGGGGTGAGGATGTAATAGTGAAAGGTGTGGATAAGGAGGCGGTCGGCCAGACAGCAGCGAACATAGAGCAGGCAACAAAAGTAAAGGGAAAGGATCCAAGAAAGTTCCTCGACGGAATATACATTTACGAGAAGAAGGTGGGGATGGAGTAGATGAGCCCGATAAAGATCCCGAGATGGGTTAAGGAGCTGAAGCTCAAGAGACCGGAGTTCGTAAGGCAGGAGAGCTGGAGATATGTAAGGGTTAAGCCTAACTGGAGGAGGCCAAGGGGGAAGGATAGCAAGATGAGGCTCCAAGTTAAGGGATGGCCCCCACTAGTCAAGATCGGATACAGGACCCCGAAGAATTACAGGGATCTACATCCCAGCGGCTATAAGGAAGTCTTGGTATACAGGCCCGAGGATCTCCAAGGCCTCAATCCTGAAGTCCATGCGATTAGGATAGCCAGCTCCGTCGGGATGAGGAAGAGGCTGCTCATAGTGGAGGAGGCGAGGAAGCTCGGGTTGAAGATACTCAACCCGCCGAGGCTAATGGAGGAGGTTGAGGAAGTAGAGGTGGTTAGGCCCGAGATAGAGGAGTCCTCGCAGGGGGTGGAGGAG
>CAZWXN010000050.1:0-6590 GCA_964637915.1 uncultured Nitrososphaeria archaeon
ATGGGCATCTATCCCAAGCTCCTATTCGGGGAGGAGGCGTGATGGGGATGGCGGCATCACTCGAGACACTTGTCGGCGTGAAGTTCGGCATACTGAGCCCAGAGATGATAAGGAAGATGTCGGTCGCCGAGATCTCCAACCCCGACACCTACGACGAGGATGGAATGCCGATCCCGACGGGAGTCATGGACCCGAGGCTTGGGACCCTCGAGCCGGGCCAGAGATGCAAGACATGTGGGAACACCTATCTCGGATGCCCTGGCCACTTCGGCCACATAGAGCTACCGGTGCCGGTAATTCACGTAGGCTTCGTAAAGCATATCCACCTTCTCCTGAGAGCAACATGCAGGTCATGTGGAAGGCTTAAGATACCGGAGGACGAGATCAGGAGATTCTGGGAGGAGCTTGAGGAGCTGAAGAAGCTCGGCAGGATCCCGGACGAGTTCTACTATAAGGTGGCGCAGAGGGCGATAGCAAGCCAGACATGTCCATACTGCGATGAGAAGCAGTATAGGATAGAGCTCGAGAAGCCTGTAACATTCATAGAGGTTGTCAATTCTGAGAGGAGGAGATTAACGCCTCAGATGGTGAGGGCGAGGCTTGAGAGGATTAGGGATGATGATCTGAAGTTATTGGGCTTCGACCCTGAGGTGGCCAGACCTGAGTGGATGGTTCTAACAGTGCTTCCCGTGCCGCCGGTCTATGTGAGGCCCTCGATAACGCTTGAGTCGGGATTCAGGTCCGAGGACGACCTAACACACAAGCTCGTCGATATACTCAGGGTTGTTCAGAGGCTTAGGGAAAATATTAACGCGGGCTCGCCGTCGCCGGTCATAGCGGAGCTCGCCGACCTACTCCAATACCACGTGACGACATATATCAATAATGAGGCTCCGGGGATAGCTCCGGCGACACATAGGAGTGGTAGACCGCTCAAGACCCTAGTTCAGAGGCTGAAGGGTAAGGAGGGGAGGTTCAGGCTAAACCTAAGCGGGAAGAGGGTGGACTTCTCAGCTAGGACGGTTATATCGCCGGACCCGAACATTAGTATAAACGAGGTCGGGGTCCCGCTCGAGATAGCTATGCAGTTGACGGTGCCAGAGAAGGTCACGGAGTGGAACATCGAGAGGCTTAGGCAGCTTGTGAGGAATGGGCCAAACAAGTATCCTGGAGCAAAATACGTGATAAGGCCTGATGGCAGGAGAATCAGGCTCTCATATGTCCAAGACTTGGAGGAGGTAGCGAATGCCCTTGCGCCAGGCTTCATCGTCGAGAGGCATCTGATGGATGGCGATATAGTCCTCTTCAACAGGCAGCCAAGCCTCCACAGGATATCCATCATGGCCCACGTGGTCAAAGTCCTCCCCTACAAGACCTTTAGGCTCAACCTCTGCGTCTGCACACCATACAACGCCGACTTCGATGGGGATGAGATGAACCTCCATGTCCCGCAGAGCGAGGAGGCCCAGACAGAGGCTAGAATACTCCTCCTGGTCCAGAATAATGTTCTATCCCCGCGTTATGGAGCACCGATAATCGGGGCGATAAGGGACTTTCTCACAGCAGCATACCTCCTCACCCGCGACGATACATATCTGACGAAGAAGGAGATGTCATATCTCCTAGCGGCGATAGGGTATGATGGCGAGCTACCGGAGCCGGAGATAAAGGAGCCAGAGCCAAAGTGGAGCGGCAAGCAGCTCTTCAGCTTACTCCTCCCGAGGGGCTTCAATCATAGGTTCAAGGCGGCCTTCTCACCCGAGATAGAGGTCGTGATAGAGAATGGCAGGCTCATCAAGGGGGTAATAGACAAGAACGCGATAGGGGTCGAGAAGGCCAACAGCATACTCCATAGGATGATGGTCGAGTATGGCCCCGACGCGACGAGGGAGTTCATGGACAAGCTTGTCAAGCTCCTCAACACCTATCTCAATCTCAGGGGATTCAGCTTCGGCATAGATGACCTTGAGATACCAAGGGAAGCCCATGAGGAGCTTGAGAAGATCTTCGATAAGATGAAAAAGCTCTTCGAGAAGCTTAAGGCCGACTATGAGAAGGGAAAGATAGAGGTTAGGCCTGGAGAGACCCCGGAGCAGGCTTTCGAGTCCAACATCCTGCAGCTAGTCTCTGAGAATAGGGAGGAGGCTGGTAAGGTTGCGAGGAAGTATATCTCGAGGGATAGCTCGGCGGTGATTATGGCGAGAACAGGCGCTAGGGGCTCTCCGCTGAACATAGACCAGATGGTCGCGGTCGTCGGACAGCAGGCGGTTAGAAGGGAGAGGATCAAGAGGGGATTCACGAATAGGGTTCTAACATTCTTCAAGCCGGGAGACGTCTCGCCGAGAGCTAGGGGATTCGTCTACGCCTCATTCGCGAAGGGACTCGACCCAATAGAATTTTTCTTCCACATGGCCGGTGGGAGAGATGGGCTCGTGGACACGGCGGTGAGGACGCAGCAGAGCGGATACATGCAGAGGAGGCTCATAAACGCACTCGAGGCGCTCTACGTCGAGTATGATGGAAGCGTAAGGAGCATGGACGATGGGAGGATAATCCAGTTCCTATATGGGGAGGATGGAATAGACCCGATGAAGAGCTATCATGGCGAGGCGGTGAATGTGGACATATTAGTCAACAGGCTTAAGATCTCTGCATCGAGCACGCCAGCCTCCGACTCAGAGCTTAATGAGCTCGCGAAGCAGTATGAGGGCAGGCTTCCCCCAAAGGTGATTGAGACACTTGTGAAGGCGGTCCAGGAGCGCCGCATATCCACTAGCGATGCCGAGCTTCTCTTCAAGGAGGCATACAGGGAGTATCTGAGGAATAGGATAGAGCCGGGAGAAGCCATAGGGATAGTTACGGCTCAGTCTATAGGCGAGCCGAGCACGCAGCTCACCCTAAGAACATTCCACTTCGCGGGAGTTCATGAGGCCTCGATCCTGAGAGGGCTTCCAAGGCTGATAGAGATAGTTGATGCTAGGAGGACGCCATCAACCCCAATGATGAGGATATCGCTTGTCAAGGAGATCGCGCAGGATCTCAAGGAGGCTCAGCGGATAGCAAAGCAGATCAAGTGCACCTATCTCGAGGAGATAGCCTCGGATGTCGGCCTAGACCTACGGAGAAACGCGGTGATAATAGTCCTCGATGAGGCAGCCATGAGGGATGAGGGTGTAACCATGAAGGACATAGATCAGGCACTGAAATCGATGAAGCTCAAGTTCGAGAGATCCGAGAAGACGATAACAGTCTATGCGGATGAGAAGGAGAAGGATCTTGAGCGGCTGAAGTCAAGGCTCATGTCGCTTAAGGTCAAGGGCATAGAGAGGATAACAAAGGCAATAGTAAGATATGAGGATGGGGAATACGTGATCCTGACGGAGGGATCGAACCTGAAGAAGGTTATGCAGGTCCCCGGAGTTGATTATAGAAGGGTCTGGACGAATAATATAAGGGAGATAGCCTCGGTCCTTGGGATAGAGGCGGCGAGGGCGGCGATAGTCAGGGAGTTGAAGCACGTGCTAGATGAGCAGGGGCTTGACGTGGACATACGCCACCTGATGATAGTGGCGGACATGATGACGATAAGCGGCGCCGTCAGGCAGATCGGGAGACATGGTGTCGTCAGGTTGAAGGAGAGCCCGCTTGCGAGGGCGGCATTCGAGATAAGCGTCCAGACGCTGATAGACGCCGCGGTTAGAGGCGAGGTTGATAGGCTAAGGGGGAATGTTGAGAGGATAATAGTCGGGAAGGAGGTCAAGGTTGGAACGGGAATAGTCTCCCTCCTGATGAGCTATCCGGGCATCGCCGATGGATCCGGTTCAAAGGAGGCCGGTGAAGCTAAAATTGAGGGAGAAGGAGAGGGAGGCTAAATGCTGAGGGAGGAGATACCGGCTAAAGAGGTCAAGGATCTTAGAAGACACCTAGAGGTGATCTCGAGAACTGGGAAGATGATTCTCGGATTTAGGCAGTCACTCCTCTCCGTGCTGCATAGAAAGTCTAAGCTGGTGATACTCGCGGGAAACTGCCCGCCCAGCCTAGAGCGCGAGATAATCGTGGCCTGCAAGATGACGGGGACACCCTTTCTGAAGGTTAAGGTGCCCGGGAACGAGCTGGGATACCTTGCTGGAAAGCCCTTCCCCGCAGCGGTCATCTCGATAACAGATCTGGGAAGCTCAACAATACTCGACGAGGTAATGCCGAAGCCAGAGGAGACGGAGACCTAGCCACCAGGTGGTGAAGGGGGCTCGAGCATTGAGCGAGGGAATAAAGCTGACGGATAAAGAGATGCGCTACATCTCCCTACTCGAGGCGGCCACAGGGGCAAACATAATCGACTGCGTGGAACATGGGGACATGGTCGTCTTCGTGGTCGGCGAGGGGGAGCTCCAAAAAATCTTCTCCAGCAGGGAGTTCAAGATACAAGACTTCGCAAGGCTCATAAAGAAGAGGGTAAAGATTGTCGAGTACTCGCGCGATCCAGCGAAGTTCATCGAGAATGCCCTTCAGCCCGCAAGGCTTCTAGAGCCCGTCAGGATGGCGGAGAGGCCTGATGGGCGGAAGATAGCCGTCGCCTCGGTGGATCCAAGGTATAAGGCAATGGCCATCGGAAGGGCTGGGAGAATGATCGAGCTGGTCCGCCTATTAGCCAAGAGGCATCATGATGTTGATCATGTCATAATTCGGTGAATAGCCCCCTACTATCGGGGAATATTCATTAGCTGGTTTATCTCGCTTGAAGGCCGGAAGTGGAGGTGTGTTAGATTGGCTAAGGATAAGTCCCAAGCCCTAATACTCTGGTTCGAGGAGCTGGGCAAGGAGGATATACCTCTCGTCGGCGGAAAATGCGCCAACTTAGGAGAGATGATTAACGCCGGGATACCGGTTCCGCCAGGCTTCGCGGTAACCGCATATGCTTATAAGAGGTTCATCGAGGAGACTAGGATAGCCCAGAAGATCTACGACATACTCGATGAGACCATAACGGATCCGAGGAACCCGACCCAGTATGAGGAAGCCTCAAAGAAGATTAGGAGCCTCATAGAGTCCACGCCGATACCAAAGGATATCCGCGACGCGATAGTCGAGGCATACCGGGAGCTCTCGAGGAGGGTGGGCTTGAAAGATGTTTATGTCGCAGTCAGATCCTCGGCCACCGCGGAGGATCTCCCTGGAGCATCCTTCGCCGGCCAGCAGGAGACCTTCCTGAATGTCAGGGGAGAGGAGGAGGTGCTCGAGTCCGTTAGAAAATGCTGGTCAAGCCTCTTCACGCCTAGAGCAATATTCTATAGGACTGAGAAGGGATTCAGGCATGAGAAGGTCCTAATCAGCGTCGCGGTCCAGAAGATGGTCAATAGCAGGTCTGCCGGCGTCATGTTCACAATACACCCAGTGACCGGCGACAGGAACATCATAGTAATCGAGTCGGTTTGGGGCCTTGGAGAGGCGATAGTCTCCGGAGCAGTAACCCCAGACCACTTCGAGGTCGACAAGAACACCCTGAAGATCATAACAAAGAACATCGTGAAGAAGGAGGTTGAGTATGTCAGGGACCCGAAGACCGGTAAGACCGTGCATGCTAAGGTCCCGCCGGAGAGGCAGGAGGCCCCAAGCCTGACGGATGAGGAGGTTGTGGAGCTCGCGAAGATAGCGAAGCGGATTGAGCAGCATTATGGCACGCCGCAGGACATAGAGTTCGCTGTTGACAGGGATCTACCCTTCCCACAAAACCTCTTCATAGTCCAGTCTAGGCCCGAGACGGTCTGGAGCATGAAGGAGGTGGAGGCTGCAACATCCTCAGGCTCATCCGCGGTCTCCGTCGCCGAGGCGAAGATAGTCATAAAGGGCCTGCCCGCGAGCCCCGGGGTCCATGTGGGGAAGGCCAAGATAGTCTTCTCGCCAGAGGAGGCTGCCAAGAAGATCCAGAAGGGAGACATCCTCGTCACGAAGATGACGAACCCGGACTGGGTGCCATACATGAGGCTTGCAGGGGCGATTGTGACGGATGAGGGTGGGATGACCTGCCACGCGGCCATAGTCTCTAGGGAGCTCGGGATACCATGCATAGTCGGCGCGAGGGATGCCACTAAGATGCTGAGGGATGGTGAGACCTACACCGTGGACGCCAGGTCTGGAGTCATCTATGAGGGCGCGGTCGAGGAGCTTGTTAAGCCGGCTGAGGAGAAGGTGGCGGAGGTGACTGTCGCCGCCCGTGCCCCGGTGATCACCGGGACGAAGATCTACGTCAACATAAGCATCCCCGAGATTGCCGATAAGATCGCGAGGGAGACGCAGGCCGATGGCGTCGGCCTATTAAGGGCGGAGCACATGATGGTGAGCATTGGGAAGCACCCGAGGCTCCTCATCGAGGAGGGTGGAGAGCAGAAGATGATCGACGCATTCGCCGAGGGGATAAGAAAGGTTGCCCAGGCATTCTATCCAAGGCCCATCGTCTACAGGTTCTTGGACTTCAAGCCTGACGAGTTCCTCGCGCTACCCGGCGGAGAGAAGTATGAGAAGGAGGCTGGACACGTCGGTCCCAATCCACTAATAGGCTACAGAGGCGCGTTTAGATATATCAAGGAGCCGGA
>CAZWXN010000051.1:0-6557 GCA_964637915.1 uncultured Nitrososphaeria archaeon
CATCATCTCCTCCAAGAGCAGGTAGAACGCGTAGGGCAATGTCACGACCGCGATGTCAGCATCCTTACCATGGATCGGGCATATGAACCTCTCCTGCTTTAGGTCGTAGTAGGCCGGGAGGCCGCATGCCTTGCAGAAGTATGCCGTGTATTTGTCGCTCTGCTCGAGCAGCCTGTCGAGTAGGAGGAAGCTTGCTCCGTGCGCTATCAGGCAGTCTCTCTCCATCTCACCGAACTTGAGCCCTCCTCCTCTGCTCCTGCCCTCTGTCGGCTGCCTAGTTAGCATCTGGACGCGGCCCCTAGCCCTCGCATGGATCTTATCCCTGACGAGGTGGTGGAGCTTCTGATAGTAGACGACCCCTATGAATATCTCGGCCTCGTATCTTTTCCCGGTCAAGCCATCATACATTATCTCCTTGCCGGAGCTCTTGAACCCGAGCACCTCGAGCTCCCTCCTGAGCTCCTCTATCGGCTTTCCCATGAACGGCGTCCCATCTATGAATTCGCCCTTTAATGCTCCGACTTTCCCGGCTATGCTCTCTAAGAGCTGGCCCACAGTCATCCTGCTCGGAAATGCATGCGGGTTGATTATCAGGTCTGGCACAATTCCGCTCGCCGTATAGGGCATATCCTCCTGAGGCAGAACCATTCCCACGACCCCCTTCTGGCCGTGTCTCGAGGCGAACTTGTCGCCTATCTCCGCGACGCAGAAGGACCTGACTTTCGCCTTGATCAGCTTATTACCCTCCTCGTTCTTTGTTATGAAGATCGTGTCGACGACGCCGGCCTCCGACGGCCTGACTATCTCCGAGGCATCTCTCCAGACGAGCTCCCTAGCTGGCGCGCGTTGATACTCTTCTAGGAACCTAGGCGGGCTCTGGACCCCGACTATCACCGTGCCCCCGGTTACATCTGCCTCGATATGGGCTAGGCCATCAGCGTCTAGAACCCTGTAGGCGTGCTCTCCCCTATATCCCCTCACTGTCGGCTCGGGGATCCTGATAATATCCTTCTCGCCGCCTATGTATGTTCTAGCCTCCACCTCGTAGACCCTGTAGCTTAGGGAAAGAGCTAGCCCCCTCTCGACCGCTGACTTGTTAAGGACGACAGCGTCCTCCATGTTGTATCCCTGGCCCGTCAGGATCGCGACCACCATGTTCTGCCCTATCGGCCTGGTATGCATGTCGAGGAGGTCCATGGCTTTTGTGATTACTATGGGCTTCTGTGGATAGACAAGGATATGTGATCTCGAGTCAACCCTCAGGTGATGGTTTATCGCGTAGACTCCGAGGGCCTGCTTGCCCATAGCGCCCTCATAGATGTTTCTCGGCGACTGGTTGTGCTCGGCATATGGGATTATCGCCACAACCGCCCCAAGCATGGTGTATGGGCATATCTCAAGGTGAGTGTGCTCCTCGTTTAGGTCCTCGGGCTTAAGCGCAACAAGCGCGTTCTCCTCCTCTTCAGCGTCCAAGAACTCTATCACGCCCATCGAGACCAGGTCTCTGAACCTGAGCGTCCCCTCCTTCAGCCCCTTGATATGCTCGGCTGTGAGTAGCGGCCTGCCATTCTCGACAACTATTAGGGGTCTCCTTACGCGGCCCTCATCCGTGTTTATCCAGACTTCTGTTACATGTGGATACTCGTATAGAGCGACGTTTACGAGGTGGCTTATCTCGCCCCTTCGCCTCAGCTCCCTCATGGTTTTCACGAGCTTCGCGCCGTCCGCATGGTAGCCTATCAGGAGGCCGTCCACGAAGACCTTCGTCGGGTAAGTCTTCTTCCTAGTTATCGCCTCGGATAATGGGATCACGCCGAGGGAGTAGAGCTTCTCGAGGAGCTCACGCCTCCTCACAGGATGCGTTATCTCAGCCATTAGGGCGAGGTTCTTGACGAGACCACAATTGCTCCCCTCAGGCGTCTCGGCCGGGCATATTCTCCCCCAGTGAGTCCCATGCAGGTCTCTTGCCTCGAAGTGAGGCTGGCTTCTGCTTAGGGGCGACTGGACCCTTCTCAAGTGGCTTATGGTCGCCAGGTGATTCGTCCTATTCAATAGCTGTGTTACTCCAACCCTCCCGCCGGGCCAGTTGCCTGTGGCTAGAGCATGCTTCACGAAGTCCGTGATTATCCCCGGCCTGACGAATGTCGAGATCTTTATCGGGTATCTGGAGGCCGCGGCCCTCTCAATCTGGTATCTAATGTCTCGGAGAAGCTTCATGAAGGCCATTCTATAGAGCTCCATTAGGAGTGGGCCGGCTAGCTTGAGCCTCTTATTCGCGTAGTGGTCCCGGTCTGTGGGCCTCCTGATCCCGATGCTTGTCTCCAGAAGCCTCCCGATCATCTCGCAGAGGAAGATCGCCTTCTGGTATCTCGCGGCCTTATTCGTGCCGATATGCGGTAGGAGGACATTGTCTATGAGCTGCTCCGCCCGCTGTATCCTATACTCCTCTGCATAGCCGAACGCTATCCTATTCCCGATATATCTGAGGGCCTCCTGCTCCGTGTCTATACCCGCCGCCTCCTCGAATGATGGCTGGAGGAGCTCTCGAACCTCATCCAGCCTAGAGACCATGTTGAGGATCTCGCGGTCATTCGTCATGCCAAGAGCCCTGAGCATTATTATGGCTGGTATCCCCTTGTAGATCCTAGAGAAGAAGACCTTGACCGGGCCGCCCGGCTTATATGTCACCTCGGTCCTCGCCTGTCTTCCATAGGCAACCGATATCACGATCGCGCTCAGCTGCCCGCTATCCGTCTCCCTCTCTGTGACCAGTATCCTGTTTGGAGCAAGATCCTCTATCGCGACTATGACACGCTCTGAGCCATTTATTATGAAGTATCCTCCGGGATCCTTCGGATCCTCCCCGATCTCCATCAGCTCCTCATCGCTCATCTTCGAGAGCGGGCAGATCTCGGACTTCACCATTATTGGGACTATTCCAACCTTGACCTTCTCCGGCTTCGGGATGACGGGCTTGCCATCCAGATAGAGCATCATCTCGACGTAGAGCGGCGCGGCATAGGTGAGATTCCGGAGCCTACACTCCATCGGGGTTACGTTCTCCCTAACAGTCCCATCAACCTCCTCGAAGACAGGCTTGCCGACCTCCGGGTTCCTCATCTTGAGGATGAGCGTGCCATATTTTGTCTGAATCTCCAGATCTCCCAGGGATTTTATCAGCTCATTTAAGCCCTCCTTAATGAACCAATTATATGATCTTAGATGATGCTGCACCAAGCCTTCATCCTCTAGGTATGCGCGGATCACGCTCCATAGATCTTCCTGGGTGAATTCAACCTGCTTAAGCATCCAACATCCCCCCTAGCCCCATTCTCTTCTCCATAAATATTATGCTCAAGACTATCACTTTCCCAATCCCCCTCCTCCATCCCCTAGCTTTAACTCTTTCCATGAGCCCTATTCCTCTGCCGGAACAACATGCCTGTAATAAACCGCTTTACCCGCGGTCGGCGAGTCCCTTATAATCTCGATTATATCGCCAGGCTTGGCTCCGAGAAGCTTGACAACGGGATCGGAGGCCAGTATACTTGGAAGCTGATGAGGCTTGACACCATATTTTCTCAGGACCTGCTCAGCCTCCTCCGGAGGCAATATCCTATGCTTGGGGACTAGGAAGTGATCCAAGATTGAGAGCTCCTCTGATGGAGGGGATTCCTTCTTCTTGGACATCTTTACGCGGGAAGACTCTTCAGGAGACAAGACATAAACCATACTCTGCCGCCGCCTAATAAGTGTAAGTCCGGCTGTAATGGGGCTGGAGCCGGAATCTCGCGAAAAAGATAGAAAACCATCATATCCATGATGAATATGTGGTAAAAGTTAGCAGGAGGACTGTGTCAATAGATCGTGAAAAATGTGTTAAATGCGGCTTCTGTGAAAGTGTTAGCATATGTCCTGGTGGAGGGAAGTGTATCGGCTGCCTAGCCTGCTACTATGCATGCCCCTATGAGGCCAGGGTTCTGAGGCTTGAGGAGGTCGAATGCGGGCTGATCAAGATAACAGTTGACGGCGTTGAGTATGCTGTCCCCGATGGCGTTAGTGTTAGGGAGGCCTTGGAGGGTATTGGCATCAAGTTCGGGGAGCCGGGCTCGAGGGGTTTAACCGCTCCATGCGGCCTTGGGGGATGCTGGGCGTGCGCAGTCCTGATAGATGGCGGCCTCGAGAGAACCTGCATAACCCCTGTTAGGGATGGGATGAGTATTGAACTCGATGTGGAAGGTGTGGAGCCGCTGAGAATTGTTCACGGCCCTCAGCCGCATAGGGTTGGTGGAAAGGCTACACCATGGTGGGAGGTTGATGGGATGAGGTACGTTGAGGCGGCGATCTGGCTCGCCGGCTGCAATCTAAGATGCCCCCAATGCCAGAATTATCACGTAACATATGATAACTCAAGTATGCCGATGACGCCGCTTGAGGCTGCTAGAAGATTGACCGAATGCGGGAGGATCTATGGCACGTCCGGCCTCGCGGTGAGCGGTGGGGAGCCGACACTTAACAGGAGATGGCTGGTAGAGTTCTTCAGACGTCTTAGGAGCATGAATCCGGGGGCGCGGCTCCACCTAGATAGTAATGGGACGATACTGACGAGGAATTATGTTGATGAGCTGGTTGAGGCGGGGTGTAATAATATTGGGATCGAGCCTAAGGCTATCAGGCTGGAGACCTACATGAGGATAACTGGGATAAGGGATGAGGAGCTCGCGAAGAAATATCTCGAAAACTCGTGGAATATCCTCGAGTATGTTGTTTCAAGCTACTCAGATAGGGTCTATGTTGGAGCCGGCTTCGCGTATAACCCGGCCTGGATGTCTCTCGAAGAAGTTGCGGAAATAGGTGATAGAATTGCGTCAATAGATCCAAGGCTTCAGGTGACTGTGCTCGACTATTTCCCCATATTTAGGAGGAGGGATATCAGAAGACCTACCGTGAGCATGATGCTTGAGGTGAAGAGGGTACTTGAGGAGAGGGGCCTGAGGACCGTCATAGTCCAGACGAGCATGGGGCATTTTGGGCCCGGGGGGCGCTACCCCCATTAGCGGGCGTATCTTTGGCCATAAACCATTAATCCCATAGTAACATCTATCTCTCTCCGGATGGAGCAGGGGGATTGGAGAAGCATCTACAGGGAGATCGCAAAGATGATTCCCCGAGGGGGTAAAATAAACAGGAAGCTGGCGGAGGAGGCTGCCGAGAAGCTTGATGAGATGAAGAGGCTATTTGTCAGAGAGGCTGCTGGAAGCGAGCTCGCCAAGGCCCATGAGTGGTGTAGAATGTTGAGGGAAGCCTCGGAGAGCATCAAGGGGATGCTTGGATTATCAGAGATAATATTCCCGAGGGAACTCAGGAGCTTTCTGGAGGATCCGGAAGCACACCTGAGAAAGAAGCTCTTCATCTATGCCATGGATCTCGTTAGGAGGAGGGTTGGTGTCAGGTCATTTGAGGAGAAAGCTCAGCGTGCAGTCCAAACCTCGTTACAAACCAATCTTAGGAGCATATACCAATCATGGGTTTTTCTCGCGATGCTTTAGGAGCTGGCTATCGACGACGGTCACCTAATCTACCCGGAGCATGGGTGCTTTAGCTTGGAGCGAAGTGGAAGGCAAAGGCTGGCATCAATACCTCCGGATGCGATAATAGAAACGGGGTACGGTGCTTTGAGCTTCTTCCTAGAAGCACCGAGGCTGATAGCATGGGAAGATACTGGAGATTTGAGGAGGGCTTGGAAGCTCTATAAGGCGATGAGGCTCGACATACTCGTCTACGGCGGGAGGATTATGAATATACTGGATGAGGGGGATGATCCTCCAATAAGGAGGCCGGACGTGATAATAAAGTGCAAGGAGCTTGAGGATTAGCATAAGAGGGTTCGAGAGCTGAAGAGTGATGGTATGCCCCTCTCCGCCGAGGAATGGAGGTGGATGTGGCTCCAAGGGCTCTGGGAGGGGCTTGGAAGAGAGCTTGGAGCGAGGATAAGGCCCGAGGATATCCAGCTTGATCAAGATGAGAGGATAAGATTGAGAGGGCCTGAGCTCGTGAAGATGTACATGAGGTTGTATAAGCTGAGGGAGATGCTGCTGATAACTAGATACGAGACCCCGAAGGACATGAAGAGGGACTTGGAGCTTGAGGGGATAAGGGTAATAGGTGATGTGCGGTTCGATCGGGGAAGACTCGGGGATGCTGCTAAGCTACGTGGAGCCGGCGGAGGACGTCATTATATTAAAGGGGGCTGGCGAGGCTTGTCAGGGCGAAGTCGAGACCTCTTAGAAAGAATCCCGAGAAGCTAATATGGGAGGCCATCACGGCCCTATAAACAATTGACGAGACGACTCATCCCTTTCAAGCCTCATCATCGAGGTCAGAAGCCGGACTCAAATCATCGTCACGAGAGAAACCAACATGCCCATATTTCTAGTTTCTAGATAAGCCTCGTGCAGCATCTTTGCGGGCCCGGCGGGCTTTGAACCCGCGACCCCCGGGTCTCCTCCAAAGTCCGTTAAAAGCCCGGTGCTCTATCCTGGCTGAGCTACGGGCCC
>CAZWXN010000052.1:0-5845 GCA_964637915.1 uncultured Nitrososphaeria archaeon
TCATCACACCTGAAATATGCCTAGTGGGGGTATTTTTATTTTCGGGGAGAAGGAACATCTTTTTACCTCGGAAGTGTTCTAGATTGTTTCGCCATGGAAACCGATGTGGTGGATAGGGCTGTTGAGGAGTATAATAGGTTTAGGAGCCCAGAGGCTGTTGCCAGAATCGTTGAGCGCAGAAAGGACGGCTTCGTCGCCGAGATCTCCGGGAGCTTCTGCGCAACCTGCGGGGTCTATGACTGGCTTGAGGACCTGAGATATGAGATCCGGAGACTCGATCCGGAGCTTGATGCTGTGATAGAGGACTGGAGACAGATCTCAGACAACACGATAATAGTCGAGTTCAAGCTTGTCAGGAGACAGCAGGATGAGCCCTAATACCTAGCGGCGATACTGAGGTATCTCGGCGGCAGCTCTCCGGAGAGATAGACCTCCTCACAGGCCTTATAGAATTTCAGGCCATCCATTCGAGCCCTAGCGGCATCCACCCTTAATATCACGGGCCTAATCGTCCTCCTCAACGCGACCCTTCGAGCCAGCTCTATGGTTGGCGAGAGGTGGACCCAGTTTCTCCTCATCGGCTTCAAACCCTCCCTGAGGATCTTAGAAGCGGCTTCGCACGTCGTCCCATGATATAGTATGCTGACCTCGTGATCCTCCTCAAAGCTTATTCTCACTGGTATGCTGTGGCCGTAGAGCGCCCTGATTCTTCCATCTCTTATCTCAAATCTCCTCCTATCTCCTCCCTCAACTATCTCCATTATGAGGCGCGTATCCACTCTAGGATACATTCTCCTCATCTCTGCGAGGAGCTCTCCGAGATCCACGAAGCCCTCATAATCCATCTTGAGGCCCTCGGGGTTATGCCTCAGGAGATAGCTCATGTACTTGCTGATCCTGACCTTGAGATCCTCCATCCCCCTGCTAGATTGCATGCTTGTGGGGCGGTTAATGACTGTTGCGCCCGCCCTCGCCAATCCTCTTGGCGAGGATCTTCATGAGCTCCTCCTCTTCCAGCGCATGCCTCTCATCTGGGGTGAGCTCGTCGGGCAGCCAATCCGGCTTAGCCCTATCCTTGTAATATGCTCTTATCGCTCTTCTAAGAGCCCCGACCGCGAGGACACCACAATGATACTTTATCGGCGGCAATCCTCCAAGCTCATCCGATAACTGTTTCCAGCTTATGTTCCACGCATCCCTCAGGATCATGCCCTTTATCATCTCTGTTAGCAGACTTGCAGTCGCGATGTTCGCGGCGCACCCATAGCTCTCGAAGGATGCGTCAATTATCTTCTCCTCCCGATCATCTATCTTCAGGTATATTGTTATCATGTCCCCACACGCGAGGCTCCCAGCGGTTGCAACCGCGTTGGCATCCTCCATCCTCCCGAGATTCTTCGGATTCCTGAAGAGCTCCAAGACCTTCGGGCTATAGGGGAGCGGTATCCTCGACGACATCGCTACATCACCGCCTTCGGCGAGATCGTCCTAAGTCTTTTCACCGCTTCAGGCACCTGCTCTAAGACGTATTTTATATCCTCTTCATCGTGCATCGGCGAGACTTTCATGAGTACGCTTCCATGCGCCACCTCATATGGCCTCTTGATCGCTAGTAGGACGTGAGATGGCTCGAGCATTCTGCTGGTGCAGGCGCTGCCGCTCGAGACATATACTCCCCGGAGACTCAGCTCGACCGTCAATGCCTCCCCCTCGCAGTAGAGGAAGCTCATGTTCACGTTGTCAGGCGCCCTCCTATCGCCCCTCGGCCCATTCAACACAACATCATCAACCCTCTCAAATATTCCATCTATCAGCATGTCCCTTAGCCTCCTCATTCTCGAGCGATACTCGTCAAAGTTTTTCCTGAATATCTCGAGCGCCCTCGCGAACCCAGCTATCGCTGGAATATTCTCGGCCCCCGGCCAGAGCCTCTGCGAGCTTAACTGGCCATGGAGTATCGGCTCAAGCTTAACACCCTCCCTAACATAGAGGGCTCCAACACCCTTTGGGGCGAATATCTTGTGGCCGCTGAAGGATGCCATATCAACTCGGGCACTCTCGAGATCCAGCGGAATCCTGCCCAAGGCATCGCATGCATCCGTATGGATTATCGCCCCGGGGCTCTTATCCTTAACAATCTCAGCGATGGCCCTGAGATCCTGGATCACGCCGATCTCATGATTAACGGCCGCCACGCTCACCATCAACGTATCACCATCAACTTGGCCGGCGAGATAGTCCAAGTCTATGAAGCCCTCCTCATCGACCGGTATCTCCACGAGCTTGAAGCCATGCTCCTGAAGCCTCTCGGCAGGGAACTTCACGCTCAAGTGCTCTATCTGCGAGAGGATTAGCTTCCTCCGGCCGCGGCTCGCCCTAGCAAGCCCCATGACTGCCAGGTTATTCGCCTCCGTGCCGCTATGCGTGAACACTACCTCGCCATTATCCACCCCAATCAGATCCATTAAGCCCAGCTCAGCCTCCAGTATCGCCTCGAGGGCCCGCCACCCAGGCCTATGAGTTATCGATGGATTACCATAGATCCTATAAGCCTCGTGAAGTGCCACGAAGGCCTCCTCAAAGACTAGGCCCGAGTTCTCTAAATCCAAGTAAACCTCGCGGTGAGGGCTGCCATGAGCTTTTACAAGCGACCTAACATTCTCAAGCTGCTCCAGCAGATCTTTCCTCAACCCTATCCCCAGCCATCTAAGATAACCGTGTTATATTAGCTTACTGTCCGGCCTCGGCCCCTCGGGGCCACGCCATGCTTGTCCATGATTCTCTTAACCGCGAGCTCGCATATCATGCAAAATGGCATATCCTCGGGTGGGGAGCCCCTTGCAATCGCCTTCTCGACATATGCATCTACGTAGTCCCGGATCTCCTTGGACCTTGATAGTATTCTCGCCATCTTGACCCCCCTCTTGGAGTTGAGGTAATGGCTTATCGAGGGCTGAGTTACCCCGAGAAGCTCCGCGACCTCCGCCTGGGTCAGATTATGCTCCTCTATAAGCTTCTTCGCTATCATCAGCCTGAGGGCGGGGATAACATATCGCGCCGAGATCTCGCACGGGAATCTCAACCCAGCTCCGGTATAAAATCTCGGATTACGCGGTTATAAAGATTCCCCTACACCTCGATGTATATCTCGAAGTAGTCGTCAACCTGCTTATATCCGAGGAACTTATGGCCTGTCCTCGAAGCCCATTCTCTCACGTCGTTTGGTGAGCGGGGATCGGTTGAGAGCAGCTTTATCCTCTGCCCTGGCTCAGCCCTCCTCATCACCCTTATTAGGCTTATGAGGGGGCCTGGGCAGGACTTATACCTCGCATCCACGACCAGCTCATCGCTCATCAGCCATCACCGCCCCTCCAATAATCCTCGCCGAGCATGCAGGAAATATAGCTTGACCTCCTCGAGCCGCAGAGAAGATCTTACATCTCCTAGTCTCCTCCCATAAGCTCTCGGCATACGCGGCTTAAAACCTCCTCGAATACATCCAGCTCCTCCATCGTGTTATAGAGGTAGAAGGATGCCCTGACGGAGCTCTGTATTCCGAGTATCTTATGTAGGGGCTGAGCACAGTGATATCCCGACCTGAGAGCGATGTTTCCATATTCGTCTAGGAGGGCGGCGACCAGATCACCGCTCACGCCTCTTAGGTTGAATGAGACTATCCCGCATCTCTCCTCCGGATTTCTCGGCCCATAAACCTCCACACCCTCAAGGCCTTCTAGAATCTCTAGTGCTCTCGCGGTCAGCCTTCTCTCATGCTCCCTTATCCAATCCATGCCAACGGACTTCAGGTATCTAATGGCCTCCGCCAACCCTATTGCTCCCGCGATGTTGGGGGTTCCAGGCTCGAACCTCCATGGCATCTCATTCAGTCTATAGCCATCAAGCTCGACATGCGTGATCATCTCGCCCCCGCCGAATGGTGGATCAAGCTCCTCCTCAACGCCCTCCCTGATGTATAGGCATCCTATCCCTGTTGGGCCAAGGAGCTTATGGCCGCTGAAGGCGAGGAAGTCGCATTCAAGATCCTTAACATTCACCGGCATATGTGGAACTGATTGAGCGGCATCTACGAGGACCAAGGACCCATGATCATGCGCCAGCCTCGCGATCCTCTTAACATCATTCATCGTCCCGAGCACGTTTGAGACATGGCATATAGCGACCAGCTTCGTATTCTTGGTGATCTTCTCCTCGAGGCTCTCGAGATCAACCCTCCCCGGAGGCGATATCCCGGCATAGCTCAGCCTGAGTCCAAACCTCCTGCTAACTATCTGCCATGGTATCATGTTGGAGTGATGCTCCATGACCGAAGATACTATTCCATCACCCGGCCTCCACTTGATGCCATAGGCCACCAAGTTTATCCCTTCCGTAGTGTTCTTCACGAAGACAAGTTCACTCGGCTTACAGCCTATGAAGCTCGCAACCTCGGCCCTCGACTCCTCATAAAGCTCCGTAGCCTCCTGCGAGAGGGCATAAACGCCCCGATGCACGTTAGCCGAATAATCCTCATAATACCTTCTCACGGCATATATAACCTGACTCGGCTTCAAGCTCGTCGCAGCATTATCAAAATAGATCAGCGGCTTCCCATCCCACCGCCTCCTCGATAATATCGGAAAATCATCCCTCAACCTGCTAGGATCCCTCAAGCACCAGCACCCTCTCACATAAGCGGATATGGGAAGATAATAAGGACTCGGCAAAAGACTTATAATGACACAGTTATATGCCAGGGAGAGACTTTTTCCAATATTCACAGCACATGCTTTTAAAGAAAAATAATGGATGTTCGGGTTGAGGCCGCTGCTAGCTCGAGAGGCTTATTGTTAGGCTTACGCTGGCTGTTAATTCGCCCTCTCCAGGCGCTATCGGCACGGCGGCTATCTCCGCGGCTGATTTAATGATTATCGGCGGTGGGGCCTGTTGATGTGATATGCTTATGGATTCTATCTTAGCGATCCTTAGGCCTAGCTGTGATGCTGCGACCTCGGCCTTCTTCATCGCATCGCTTATCGCCGCCTTTATCGCCTGATTCACGAGCTCCGACTCCCTCTCCTTGGATAGCGTGAATTGGAGGCCATACATCCCATCAGCTCCGGCGGCGAAGGCGGCGTCAATCGCTTTACCTGCCAGCGATATATCCGAGATCTCGACCATCAAGCTATAAGATGCCTCATAATCGACCAGCTTTGGCGGCTTCTGCTCCCAATCATATCTCGGATACACGTTTATTCCCGAGGTCCTCATGTTGCCCCTGCTTATCCCCAGGCTCTCCAAGGCCGAGAAGATCCTCGACATCTTTGAGGAGCATTCGCCCAATGCATCGGCTGCGGTCTTTCCATAGCCTAGCGCGACGAAAACCACCGTAATCCTATCCGGCACATATGATGCCCTTCCATAGCCCGAGATCATCAAAGTGGTGTAGTTTTGGCGCTTAACATCATTATTATCCACATTAACCGTCCCACTGACCGTTGACGCAGCCTGCGCCGTCATCAAGCCCGCTATAGAGACGCCAAGAGCAACAACAGCAATCAACCCGATGGCTAAAACCAAAGCCAGTACCCGATTCATGCATAAATCATGTTTCAGCACCCCTTTAATACTTGGGATCAGAACAGCCCCGTACTATGGTTCAGAACAGCCTTGAGAAGAGAGCATTGTTAGAGGAGAAGGATGATGGACCGGGCCGGATTCGAACCCGCGAACCCCTATGGGACCGGGTCTCCAACCAGCAATCTGACCAGCTTTCATCAGGTCTTAAGCCCGGCGCCTTTGACGAGCTTGGCCCGGGCGCCGTCCAACATTTTAAGCATATGATCGA
>CAZWXN010000053.1:0-5801 GCA_964637915.1 uncultured Nitrososphaeria archaeon
TCTACAGCTCCTCACAGAGACTGGAGGAGCCTCCGCTATTTAAGTGGAACCTCCTTGAGGGTAGCTCTGAGGAAGTAGCACGTGTAGTGCAGGTTATCGCTAACACGGAGGACTTCGGGAAGCCGAAGGCAGAGATTTCGCTAAGACCGCCGCCCGCGTTGAGGTTGAAGTGCCCGTACTGCGGTTTCGTAGGGGAGTTCAAGCTCATAAAGACCTGGAGATACAGGGCGTGGGATGTCTACTACTACGAGTGCCCGAAGTGCGGGGGTAGGTTCAGGTGGCAGGTAGACCCTAGCGGTAGGTACAAGAGCTATGTCCTAAGGGTAGGTTCTCGTGCCGGAGGTTAGGGAGGAGGTTATTAACGTTAGGCTAGCTGAAATTCTGAGCCGCGACTTCGGTATAGATGCTAGAGCTGAGAGGGTTAAGGGGCGGAGGAGGCCTGACATAAGGTGCTACTACAGAGGCTTCATAGTAGGTATTGAGGCATCCTACGATAGAAGCGATGCTGAGGAGAGGATTAGGCAGGAGCTTGCGGATGTGGCCCTAGTCCTCGGGATGCTTTACACGCATCCGAAGAACAACACCATCGCCGTCGACGATAGGGTGGTGGAGGACCCGGACGCGGTGCGGAAGGTTGCGGAGATAGCTAGGAGGACCTTGGAGACCTGCGTGGGCGATCTCTAGTGTTATTGCTATCACTCCGTCCGGACCTGGCGAACGCGTGTCTACCTACTACGTAGGCGATCTCTCTAGCACTATCACTACCACATCGCTCGGGACCGGCGGGTACGTATCCACCTACTACGTAGCGGTAACAGCGGCTACGGCGGCTATTGCTATGTTCTTAGCCCTTAAAAAGCGTAGGGGTAGCGTGGAGGTCTTCATCGGGGAGGTGTACGTACCGGGGCAGTAACTTTTGTTGAGATTGTTTAGGGCTGTTTGAGTCCTTTTAGGGCTATGAGGTATGCTGATGCGGTGTGTTTATCTAGCCTGAGTTCTTTCACAGTTTCGCCGTGTTCCTTGGAGAACCCTGTGGGCCGCTATCTTGAACAGCCACGCCGTTGAAAGAAACTCCTCAACGGCTCCGGCAACCAGAGACTGCGTCCACGTGATCTTGCCACCACCCATAAAGTCATGCGGAGGGTTCTCAACCCTCTCGTTAGGCTAGTTAGGTGGTACGATGTAGTTGGGTACGATGAACACTACAGGATTTCCTCCTCGTGCACCTCGCCCTTCATTAACATGTAGTTCTTATCTAGTGCTTCCAGTATTAGCTCTACAGCTCTGTCAACCGATTCCAGGTTCTCCTCGGTGATAAGCCCGCCCTCACTATGCTTCCTAGCCTCCTTCAGCAGTTCCTTAATTTTCGGATTCTTCAGCTTGGGAATTAGTATCGCGTATAGGGCCTCGACTGCACGCAGGTACCTCTCGAAAGTTATCGCGTCCCTGACTTCTGCTCTAGCCTCCAGCACCTTCTGCAGTGCTAGGTTGATTATGTAGATGTAGTCTATGCTCCTGTATGGAATGAACGTCCGTCTTATCTCAGGCTTCACCACGGTCTGCACCCTATTACTTCTTCTTGGTAAATCATTAATATAGAGCTCAACTTGAGGTACTAACAAAACTTATATAACCTCAAATGGAGGTACCCCCGGACTACAGCGAGGTGCTTAGTTTCTAAACTTAGAAGCCATCTAACGGATAGCCGGTGCTACTTAGGTGGGCTCTCAGCGAGGAACGCAACGATGCTCTGCGGTCTAGCCACATACTAACGTTAGGTAGGGTGCCGGAGTCGGATGCTGAGTTCCTGGAGCTACTCGAGTTGGTCGCGAGGTTAGCGGGAAAGCCCGTCCACCCTCTAGGAATAAACGGAACTACACTCCCTTCGTATTAATTAACGCCAGCAGCAAATACCTGCCCGACGGGTTGAGAGCTCGTCGAAAGGGTCTAGGAGGTCCTCAGCTAACGCTCTAGGCTCTAAGAGCCCGCTGCTCTGTGCTGTCCCGCGGTAGCCTGCTGGTGCTCTCCTTGGGTAGCTCTTCGCAGTAGCCCGAAGTACCTAGCTATCTCCTCCAGCAACTGCCTGTCCAGGCCCCCGGTCTTCGGGTTGGAGAACTTCTCGATAACGCCCTCCACTGGGTAACCGCTTTGAACAGCATTGTACATAGCGAAAAGCGCGGCCCTGTACAGGCCTAGCTGGGCGGGCGGTATCCGCTTCCCGAACGCCTTCTTCAACCTCT
This sequence comes from uncultured Nitrososphaeria archaeon, assembly GCA_964637915.1. Lineage (GTDB taxonomy): Archaea > Thermoproteota > Nitrososphaeria_A > Caldarchaeales > Wolframiiraptoraceae > Wolframiiraptor. Next base: position 2,241 of record CAZWXN010000053.1, read on the forward strand.
CGTATAGGTTGTGGTATACGCTATACCCGGCGGCTTGCTCGGCCGTGGCCTGTGCACTGAGGACCCATACGTACTCCTCTGGCACCGTGCCCTTGAACACCCTAGCGATCTTAGCTTGGTAGCGGATGGACGAGGTGGAGCTCCACCTCCTCTTCCTAGTCACGGACCCACCGCTCTGTACATGGAACTGGGGCATATATTCTTGCACCCAGGTTAACGAGTCATCAGCACCGCTAGCCCTTCCCGCCCTAGCCCGCAAGTCAGTCCACCCGCCCTACAGCTCCCCAAGTCCCGCCACGCCTTGCCCGGTAAGCAAAAGTGTATACGGCGAGGTCGTAGTAACTCTCACCCGAACCCCCCGAGCCCAGCTGGGGAGGCTGGTGGAACGCATACCTGATCCCACTCTCTAGCCTAAACTGCCAATCCCCCATGTACGTTCCCACCGAAGATCCTGTCAAGACCAGCACTCGCCCCGCACCCTGCCACGCACATCACCGGCGATAACGCTGAGCACATACCCACCCAAACCCTATCCTCCCTCTATCTGACCTCACCCTGGAGCCATGGTGCAGACCATCGGAGCCCATTGCGTGTGCGCTACTCGTTAATGCCGGCTTTAGGGAGAGCCACGTAATGGATATTACGAAAAGGGATTAAAGGTTACAGAAAGCTGTAGGGGTAAAGTTAGCGTACCGGGCTGGAGTAGTAACCCCAAGCTCGTTCACGAAGTAGGGGAAGCGGTTGCCACGGTAATCTTCCGCGAAGCCCGTAAAGCAGGCCTTAAACTAGGTGGAGATGAAGCGAGAAAGCTTGTGGAGCTACCAGTCGAAAGGGTGAAGCTTGTTGGATCACGAGAGTGAGTGGAGGATACGTGTGGAATACTCTAAGAGCGGTGGAGCGATGTGGAAGTTAAGCCCTGGGGGTACTCGTTACCCTTCCAGAGGGAGTAGGAGAAGATGAAGCCGCTAGGATCGTAGAGAGGTATAGAGGCTGGATTGAGAGGAAGTACTCAGAGCTCTCGGAGGCTATTGAGCTCTCTAAAAACATCGAGCTAGTCGAGAGGAGTAAGGCGGAGCTCAAGAGGCTACTGAAGAAAATAGTCGAGCAGGCGGCGAGGGAGATCCTAGGAGTAAACCTCTGCAGAGCCGTCGTCAGGGAGGTGAAGGCTAGGCGGGCTAGCTGTAGCCTCAAGGGAACTATCACGGTAAACTCGCTAGCAGAGCATCTCCCCGAGCACTTAATCTCATAACATAGTCTACCACGAAATATGCCGCTTAATCGAGCCCAGACACAGTGAAGCTTTCTTAGAGCGCATTCGAAGGCGTTACCCCAGACTATGAAGAACTGGAAAAAGAGCTACTAGCATACGAGATTAAACTCGGCTTATACTTAGAGAAGAATGCTTAGAGGGCGCGAGCTTAAACGTGAGCCGAGTATTCAAATCGTAAGCAATATTTTAACATCTCGGTAAGTACTCAATAATCAATCCTAAGCTCTCCGATCTCCAAGTAGTCGTCTTCTGTACTATTCAATGACCTGCCGTAGCGTTCGGTGTCTGTTCTTTAACTCATCACATGTCGATCGATAAAGCATTGCCCTTAATACCATATACGCAAGCGAGCTAACCTAAACAGGGCGAGCCTATTTACCTGAATGTTTTCTGCCTCTTTCTGAGCTAACGTAGGGCTTCACCAAATAAACCCCTATTTCGATTTTCAGATTCTTCAAAACGTCTTTAAATAGATGCTACGCTGATGCGGAAAAGGCTTTTCAGAGTTCCTCGAGATGGTCATAGAGCTCTCGAAAGCTGCAACGAGCGGAAAGCGTGGCAGAGACTATGCTGTCTCGCCAGTAGTAGCGGATGCTCTATCGTCAGCTCTGAAGCAGTTTGTGGATAGGATAGCTAAAGTATACCCGGACTAGGTGAGCTTGCATATGCACGGCGAGGTTGTAGATCCCGGACCTGGAGACACGGCTGAGAACCCCTGCGTATAGGGCGTTCCGCTATTCCCGGGGGGTTGAGGCGGTGAGGCTTAGCGAGATAGCTAAGGCTATGGTTTAGGCCCCAAGAGAGCGTACAGTACCTTAAGGACGCTCACGGGGACAGGGCAGTAAAGAGGGTTAGGAGAGGAGGTTCGACTCTTAATGTAGGTTTATATCCTTTGATACGATCCACCACCTCACCCTACTTCTTGGGTTTGCACCTGCTCGGGGGCGTTCAGGGCCACCCCAGGGACCACACATATTGAGTATTTAAATGAGAACCTCTTGTAGAGGTTTATCGCTGCAACCACGTCTCTATCCCCTATGGAGCCGCAGTTTCTGCACTCAAAGTTCTATGACCGTTATCGACTACTCTGATACTACACTTAGGGCACGTAGAGGACGTATCTCTTGGATTGACTCTGAGTACTCTTAACCCTCCCTTTCACCTCGTACTCTACACAGAACCGTATACTCCTTAGAATCACAGCGCGAGCCTCCTGTTGAACATTCTACCCTTCTTAGCGTTTATACCTCAGCTCGTCTAGCTTTCAAGGATAATTGCCAGGTTGTAGTTGAAAGCTAAGTCAGCAACTAAATCTCCTATGTCCCACGAGATGTTCCTAACCCCCTTCCGGCTTCTCGATAGCTCTTTAACTCCCCTGATGAACCTCCAAGACCTCGAATACCTCCTCTGAACCCTCTTAATCTAGGTTCTATGTGTAAGGGTTTTCCTGGAAGGTGTCTTAAACCTATTCAACTCAATCAATCTACCATTCAATCGATCTACCATTGAGGGTGAATACTGCTAGTGCTAGGTCGTCGAAGCTTAAGTCTATAGCCATAACCGTCTTCGGCTTAACTGGCTTAACGGTTTTCTTGAAGTATGCTGAGACCCGGAGCTCTCCACTAACGTACCTTGACTACTAGCTCATAGCTATCCAGCTTCCGAACTTCCCAACCCTCTCCCTAGGTACTAGTAGCCCTAGCCTAACTTCATAGCCTCTATGCAGTTTTAGCACTAGAGTCGTGGCGTTTAAGCCTAATCTGTAGTCGTACCTATCTATCCTAGCACTTAGTCTTCTCAGAATTGGTTTTCTACCACCACTCGTTCACAGCTAATTGAACTGCGTCACGGAGCATCCTCAGGAACTCCAATAAATGCTCATCACTACCCTCAAGGAAGACCTCCACCTTAGCGCCTCAACAACTAAGGCTGTTCACCCCTTACAGGTTAGCTCATCAGTTGACTTTATTTGTTAAAAATGCTTTTAAGCTTCAATAAGCTTCAACTGATAGTAGTTAACGTAGTTATCGGTGTCGGTACGGCCAGGTTTATCTACGCTAGGTGCTCTGTAATTAAATCCAGGACAAAAGCCATTCGCAGTAGCGCTATACCCGCTAGCAAAGTACTAGGATGAGGTAGAACCACTATACGGTAAGAAAGTAGACGTAGCAGTCATAGCAGGAGACCAAAACCCCATATAGACCACCGTAAACTGATATGAAACAAACAATCGCATAAGGGCTGCGGCTCCACAACGAAATGCTCACATAGTTTTTAACCGTTAAAAGATA
>CAZWXN010000054.1:0-5777 GCA_964637915.1 uncultured Nitrososphaeria archaeon
TCGATCCTGAAGTCCGGTATGTATTCTTGGAGCAGGCTCGTGATCTTGAATGCTGGCCTGCTCATGGCCTCTCCACGCGCCTCTCTCTTTATCGGCACCACGAAGTTCCTCTCGCCGAAGACGTAGAGCTCGAATTTCGGCTCATCGGTCAGGAAGTCCTTGACAATTACTGTTGGCCTCGCGAGATCCTCCTTCTTCAGACCGGCCGGCACCTTAACCGTCATCTCGAGGGAGTATATCTTTTCCACCTCACCCTTATCCATGAATATGACAGTGTCTATTACCGAGGGCAACATGCCCAAGTCTATCCTATTCGCTATCCTCTGAATAGCATCTATCGGCGTTGTCGCATGTATAACACCTATCATCCCTATCCCGGCGAGCCTCAGGTCTATGAAGAGGTCGAAGTCCTCGGGTCCACGTATCTCGTCGAAGATCGTGTAATCGGGCCTGCTCAGCAGAAGGACATCATGAAGCTCGTTATGCCTCGAGGCAGCCTTCGAGTACTGGGTTATCTCGGGCGACACTTGGAGGTCTCGCGGGCTCTCAATAGTCTTAACAATCTTGTTTAGCGACTTATAATGCTCGGCGAGGGCCTGCGCGAAGGTCGACTTGCCCATCCCAGGCGGCCCAGCTATTAGTATCCCCTCCGCCTGCGTCTCCAGCCTCTCGATAACCTTCATTGGTAGGCTGTAGTCCGCGAGCCTCCTCCTAATCTTCGGCTTGACTATCGTGAGCTCGAAGCCGTCTGAGAACGGCGGCCTAGTGGCCACGATCCTGAAGTCCCTTAGCTGGAATATCTTGACGGCCGGCTTATCGACCTCAAGGAAGGCATCCGTTCCCAGCGACGTGTAAGCCTCCCTCATGAGGTGGGCGAGGGTTAGCTCCATCTCCTCCCTCGTGACCGGCTTATCCAGTATCTCCTCGAGCCTCCAGCTTCTCGGCGAGCCCCGCTTAACCCTGGGCGGAAGTCCCTCCTTTAGATGCAGGCTCATAACCTCATCCGTGAAGACTTCCTGAATGCGGAATGGGGGAGGCGGCATCTCATAAAGCACCTCAACCCCCAGCGATGAGGCCATCTTGGCCGTGATCGGGTCGCATGTCACGAGGCTGGCACCCCTCCTCCTCGCCTCCTCGAGGATCGCCAGCCGATCACCATTAGAGCTCGCCCCAACATACTCGATAACTATGCCCGCGGCCCTGCAGGCGGTTGCCAGCTTCTCAAGCCCCTCGAGGGCTAGTGTATCTCCCTCGGAGGCCAGCCTCTCCGCCTCCGCCACGAGGCCGCGGTGTATGAGGACCTTCCCCTCCTTGAGAAGCCCACTCTCAACTAGATGCACCACGGACTTAAGCTGAATCGCCAGTAAATCGGGCAGGTAAAGCCTTTCAGCCATTCCTCCTACTTAGCTGAAAGCCGCTATAGCGTAGTAATAAATGATGCGGGGGCACTTGATGGAGGGGATGAAGTCTTAAATACGGCGTCTCCAACTAGCCCCCAGAATGAGTAGCGCTCAGGCGGAAGAGGTTGAGAAGAAGCCGGAGGAGAGGGAGGCTCAGGAGGCTGAGAGGGTAGTAGCTGCAGCGCCCAAGAAGACTCTTAAATGGGGTATCGTCCACATCTACTCGAGCTATAACAACATTATCGTCCACTTGACAGATCTCACCGGCGCCGAGACTATTGCCAGGGCCTCCGGCGGCATGTTCGTGGACGCTGGAAGGCTCGAACCGACACCATATGCTGCGACGAGGGCTGCAAGCTATGTGATGGAGATAGCGAAGCAAAAGGGTATAGAGGCTGTCCATATAAGGGTGAGGGCGCCTGGAGGGGTTAAGGCAAAGACCCCGGGGCCGGGAACACAGGCAGCTATCAGAGCAATCGCAAGATCAGGAGTGATAATCGGGAGAATAGAGGACGTGACACCAATACCCCATGACTCGGTCAGGAGAAAGGGTGGAAGAAGGGGAAGAAGGGTCTGAGCCGGCTCACGACCCTCGCGAACAATCAATACTTCGAGCAGAAAGAGGCAGAGAATGTGTCTATGCTCGCCCTGCCTTTCTGAGAATCGCTACAACCTCTTTAATGTCTGGATGCGATATGGCTCCTTGGGGGCATATCTTGTCGCAAGCGCTGCAGCCAACCACGCAATTATACGGATTAACGACTTCCGCCTTCGGAGGATTTCCCTCAAGCTTGAAGACCTCATTTTTGCAAAATCTAACACATGCGCCGCAGCCGATGCACTTGTTTTCATCAATCGTGGGATACCATGGTATCATTTCGCGAGGGACGTTCAGCCAAGACATGGCGGTTCCTCCTCGATCACGCAAGACCCTTCATAGTTAAAACGCCGAGTTATTGAGATGTTTTTTCAACAGCCTCTTTAATTCTCTTGAAAGCCTCCTCGATGGTCATATTTCTCCCACCAGTTGCTCTCAGATCAAGTGGTATCAGTTGCTTCTCTATGTCAAGTCCCTTCTTGCTGAAAGCGTCTCTGAAAAGCTTCTTCTGCATCGATGGATCGCATGCAGAAATGATGTATTTCGCATCCTTGTTCCCTTCTTGGAGAAGATCCTCCAGGAAAGCATCGCCATCCTTGACGCACAGCTGCGGGTGAACTACTGCATACGCAACATCCAATTCCGTCCTTACCTTATTGATCAGCTTCCAGAGATCGGACATAAGCCAGCTAAAGCCTGGACATTCACCGGTGCAAACACATTGAATAAATCTCGGCTTACTACTATTCTCAGTTTCCATATCAACCCCACCTCTGTAGGGATCTCTGAAAGCTTTAGAGGTATTTAGAGATATGTATCAATACATTTTTAAATATAAATTCATGCAAGCAAATGCCCGAGGTTTAAGGAGTGGGCGCTGGTCAAGTAAAGCTTTTACCGATCTGTCATAAGGAGGCGGATAACCTGAATATTCTACTCGTTTGCGGTGGCGCCGCTAACGTTGGACTAGCTGGTTACTTGGCGGCCGTCGAGTTAACGAGGGAGGGTAAGGCGAGGATGTGCTGCATAACGCCCATCGGCGCGGGCATCGAGACTTATATAGAGATAGCGAAAAGAGCCAAGAAGCTCGTGGTTATCAATGGTTGCCAGAATCAGTGCGCGAGCAAGGTTCTAGAGCAAGCTAGCGTGAAGCCGAACCGTGTCATCGTGGTCTCGGAGATAATCAAGAAGATCCCGACATTTGATATAAGCGAGGAGGATGTCCAGCTCGTGAAGAGAAGGGTCGAGGAGATGTTGGAAGATGAAGCTCCCGAGAATGGGTCTGGTGGTATGCAATAGCGGTGGATCGAATGCTGGGCATCTAACCGGCTTGGCTGCGATCCGTGTAATCGGCGAGTTCGGCGATCGGGTTGGAGTATGCTCGTTGCCGGCACTGGCGAATAACGTGCCGAGACAGGCAGCGTTGACGAAGGGCATCAAGCATCTGATAGTGGTTGATGGATGCCATAATAGATGCGCGAGCAAAATCCTGAGCCAGCTCGGCATAAGCTATGGCTCATATATCAATCTGGAGGATCTGGGGATCAGGAAGTTGGGGCCATTCACAACCCTAGAATATAGTGAAGAGGAATTGGAGAAGGTTTACCAGGCTCTTGCCTCAAAGGTGAGGGAATTGCTTGGCGAGGAAATTGAGTAGCATTAGAAGGGAAACTTGTTGCACATATACATGGGCCTGCTAATGTATTTGGTTATGGCTGTGGCGGTCGCTGTAATAGCTCTAGGATCGTCTCATTTCAACAGTCTTGAATATCCGTCTCACCAGCTTTTTATCGGCTATCTTGTAAAAGATCCATCTGCCCTTCTTTGTGGGTTTAACTAATCCGCTCTCTTAGCATCCTAAGGTGATATGATACGAGGGGCTGCCTCAGCCCGAGGGCGATCATGAGCTCGCAGACGCACATGCTTTCCTTCTCAAGCAGCTTTAGAATCCTAATCCTGACAGGGTCTGCCAACGTGGAGAAGATCCTAGCAGCATATTCTGCTCTCTCGCGGGTGACCATCTCGTCAGAGAGCTTTTGAATCCTGCGGATATACTCATTCGCATTGAGCGCCTCAACCCTCTTAACCTCAAGGAGCTTGGCCACGATGTTCTTCAGATCGCGATGGCCTCTTCTCAAGCTCGAGATAGCCGGTTTGCGGCCTTATAAGAAGATTCTAGCGGTGCGTAAAAGTTTAGGGCTGCGAGTTTGATTCATGATTCCGAGTATGCCGGAGCTTGTTATTGGTGTGGATCTGGGCGCGACGAATATTCGAGCGGCGCTGGGCAACATTGAATCCGGGATTCTCAGGAGGGTTGAGGAAAAGACTGTTCGATCAGAGAGCTGGTGCTTAAGCCGATAATAGCGGACATAGGGAGATACACTGTGAATAGGACTCCTGAGATAATCCTCACGCTGCCTGGAGGTGATGTTGTTTTATATGGCGCGATAGTCCTAGCCTCGAATCCACCTCAAATCCTTGCTCAGGGGATGAGATAACGGCCTTGAAGCTAAATTTTTTAGAACCATGCTAGATCTTGATCGCTGACATGAGGTTGAGGGATCTTCAAAGGCTCATGGCTGAGACCTATCTTGATCGTGATAGTCGGAGGGGTGCTGAGAAGACGCTTCTCTGGATGCTCTCGGAAGCTGGTGAGGTGGCGGACGCCTTCCTGAAGAATGACAGCAGGGGCCTAGAATGCGAGGTCGCAGACCTCCTCGCATGGCTTCTCAGCTTCTGCAACGTGGTTGGAATAGATCTTGAGGACGCGGTCTTGGCCAGATATGGGTCGGGATGCCCGGCCTGCGGCTCAAAGCCCTGCCAATGCCCCATAAAATAGCATGAGAATCCTTTAATTTGATCATTTTCCAGCCTTAGGCTTGATAATGTTAGAAGAACCAAGATCACTAGAAAAGCCTTACCAATGACTAGTAGAAGGATGATAGAAATAGGAGTAGGGGGAAATTAGGTGGGGCTGGCCGACGAGTAGTAAAAGCCATAAAGGTCGGTAAGGTTGTCGCCGTGCATCCCAGCATGGAGGATCTATGAATCCATGTATGGTTTTAGGCTTGATCCCTGCCGGTCTTTATGGCTGCGAGGACTCGTCGGCCAGCGGCTTCATCGTCATAAGATATGCCATCCGTAGTGCTTTCAAAATGATTAGCTCCAGTCTAAATATTGCTTGCTTCTTTGGTAAACGATTGCTAACCTCTACAATTTCATCTGAAAATTTTATGTTCTTTTTGACATTTTTGTAAAGGCTTGTTGCAAGTCTTGCAATATGCCTTCTTAGTCTGTGATTATATCGTCCTTTATTTCTACTTGGAACAAGCCCCAACATTCCTTTCAATCTCACTAGTGGTAAATGAAGCGGTAGTTCTATTACTAGGATTGCTAGTTCAGCGCTATTCTTGATATTAAGGATCCCACAAGACCTCTTATAAACTTCTCCGTATATGGGAAGGGTAGTTATCTGACTAATAATCTTCTCAGAGATCCTCATTCTAGCCGCATCCATAAGTCTTACCGATTCCTTGAAGTTGTAGTCGAAACCATTTTTTATTAACGTCATCAATTTCCTTCTCCAACACGTGATTTTCTCGTATTCCTTTATTAGCGGCCTCATCCTCATTTTAAGCTCTAGCTCCTCGATAGTTAACAGCTTGAATGCTTCCTTTGGAATCCGCGTAAGTATCATGGCATCATTCTCATCACTCTTCTTCAAGTTGTTCTCAATTCTCAGCTTCTTCAGCTTTGTGGTGTTTTTCAGCAGATACACC
>CAZWXN010000055.1:0-5470 GCA_964637915.1 uncultured Nitrososphaeria archaeon
GAGCCGGAAGTCCCGGGTTCAAATCCCGGCGGGCCCATACATCAACCTCAAATATGTAAGCCGATTTTGAGCATTGAGGCCGGGGCTTCCTCCACCTAAATCTTGCTCCTGTTATTGATTCTTGATTCAATCATATTTATTGCTTGGAGAACTGTTTTTATTTATCAGGGCATAAAACTGCTTTGGGTGCAACATGCTTCCGAAGAGGACTGTGATAGGCAGCTTTCCCAGCAGAATAGCTGAACTAGGTCTTGATGGTGCTATAAAATGGGCTGTTGATCTTCAACTCAAGTATGATATACAGGTTATAACCGATGGGGAGCAGCGGGGAAACATTATAGACTATTTTGAGCAGATTCCGGGCCTTGGGAGGCGATTTGGGAGGCCCGCGATAATAGGCAAAATAAAGCCTGTAGAAGATTTGGATAATTTCCCAAAGATAAGCGATTGCAGGAAAGTGCTTGAGTACTTGGAGAGCCTCGGGGTGAAGGATGTGGAGGTTAAAGTTACTGTAACGGGGCCTGTTACCTTGGGCTTTACATACGCTATGGGGGCCTCGGCCCCTATAGTGGTATTCTTGATGAGAGGCTCTACCTTGACCTAGCATACGCCCTTAATCCTTTGATTAAGAAGGCTGTGAAGATAGGATGCTATATTCAGGTGGATGAGCCGGGGCTTACTGGCAGATTTCTTCCACCCGGAATCGCTGGCCGTATTCTTGACGAATTCTTCGGGAGCATAAAGTCCAAGAAAGAGGTAACTCTACATGTATGCGGTTCTTTAAGCAATATTCCAAACTTGTATGATACACTATTAAAGCTTCAGGTGGATGTTTTAAGCCTAGCCTTCAGCGGTAGGAGGGAGGAAAGGAATCTTCAGATAATCACTCGGGAAGCTTTTGAGGAGCATGGAAAAAGCTGGGAGCAGGATTTATCTCAAATACCGAGGTTGAGCCTGTCGAGAGAGTCCTAAGAAGATTGAAGATAATTTCCGATAAGGTGGGTATTGAAAACATCGCATATTTCATCCTGATTGCGGATTTAGAGGGACACCTCTGGACATAGTTAAAGATATTCTGAGGAATATGAAAGAGTCCTCCTCGATTTTCTTAGCGAGGTTGCTGAATGACATGGCTCATCTATTTATGAGGTATTAGGCAGAGAATCCTAAGTAGTCTCTCACCCACATTAATGAAGCTGTGCTTTATATCGGGTGGAACATATATCGCGTATCCTGTGCCAATTAAGTGCTCGCTCTCCTCGATGATGGCCCTACATGTTCCCTCCAAGATGAAGATCTCATGTTCCCATGGATGGCTGTGTAATGGAGTTCTTCCACCAGGCTCTATCTCGAACAATCTCATGGAGAAATTCGGTGCGCCGTCGTCCATGGATATCAGCCACCGTATCTTGGCACCTGATGCACCAGCCTCCCTCACCTCTGATGCCGGGATCTCCGTGTAGTGGATTATCTTATAGTTATGAGCCTCTCTAGACATGTCTTATCCGCGCCTCGATGAAATAAGAGGTCCTACTTAACTTTTCCAAGTTTCAGGTCCTTCATCTGGAGGTAGTAGTCTAGTCCCTGTATTAGGGCGTCAAAGCTGGCTTCGATTATGTTCGTTGAGGTGGCCGTGGTTGTCCAAGTCTCGAGACCATTCGTGAATTTTATGAAGACTCTTACGAGGGATGCTGTATCCCTCTCGGCTTCTGGCAGGATTACCCGGTAATCTATCAACTTAACCTTCCTAAGCTCCGGGTATTCCTGCTCTAGGGCCTTTCTAAGGGCCACGTCTATTGCGTGGACCGGGCCGACTCCCTCGCCACCCTCAACCATGATCCTGTCACCGACCTTCACCTTGACGAGTCCATAAGCCTTCGGCCTATCCCTTCCTCCCCCCGCAAGCGAGGTCCATTCAAGGATCTCAAACTTTGGCGCGTATCTCCCGAAGTACTTTAGGAAGATTAGGGAGATCGTCCCGGTGGCATCATCTAGGCTAACCTCCCTTAGCCCAAGATGTTTAATCTCTTCGAGGATCGTTGATAGCTCCTCTGATCTCTTATCCAGCTCTATTCCGAGGAGCTCGCTTAAGCTGGCTATGAGGGCTGATTTGCCGCTGAGATCCGAGACTGTTAGAAGCCTCCTATTTCCAACAAGCTCCGGGTCTATATGCTCATACGCCCTCCTATTCTTCATTATCGCATCTATGTGTATCCCAGCCTTATGCGCGAAGGCATACTCGCCGACATATGGCTGATATCTGTTTCTCGGAAGCCCGGAGAGCTCATAGACCATGTTTGAGAGGCTTGTGAGCTTCTTAAGGCCCTCGAGCCCCGATTTCACCGTCCTGATCCCGAGCTTTAGCTCGAGGTTTGGTATGACTTGGCATAGGTCCGCGTTCCCCGTCCTCTCCCCGATGCCATTCACGGTTGTCTGGACATGTGTTGCCCCTGATATGACGGCCATGATCGTGTTGGCCACCGCGTTGCCCGAGTCATTATGCGCGTGAATGCCGATGGGCCTCCTAACACTTTCTCTCACCTCGGCTACTATTTCAGCGACTTCGTGCGGCAGGCATCCACCATTTGTGTCCGCTAGAACCAGCGTCCTCGCGCCAGCCTCCTCAGCCGCCCTAAGAACGCTTAACGCGTATCCGGGATCCTCCCTATAGCCGTCGAAGAAGTGCTCGGCATCAAATATCACCTCCAGGCCATGATCCCTGAGATACTGAATGCTATCGGAAACTATGTCGAGGTTGTCCTCTAGCGTTGTCTTAAGAACCTCTCTTACATGAAGACTCCAGCTCTTGCCGACGACGACCGCGATGTCAACGCCGCATTCGAGTATCTCGTTTAAGCTGGGATCCTTGTCTGCTGGCACATCTTTTCTCCTCGTCATGGTGAAGGCTGCGACCCTAGCATTCCTTAACCCGATCTCGGAGAGCTTCCTGAAGACTTCCCTATCTTTTGGGCTGGCGGCAGGCCATCCAGCCTCAATGAAGTGGACTCCGAGCTCATCCAGCTCCCTAGCAATCCTGATCCTAGCATCTAGAGTGAAGTTGACGCCCCTACACTGCTGGCCCTCTCTTAGAGTCGCGTCAAGAATCTCGACCTCGCGTGGAAGAATCCTAGAAGTAGATTTGTCGACCACCTACCATACCTCGGCCCCTCCAGGGTTTGATCTCATGGGGCGTGCCAGCAACTTATAAGCTTCATCCCCGAATTCCATCCCTAAATGTAGTCCTCGAGCCTTGTGAAGCGCTTAGCACCTATCTCCCCGGTATCCCGCTCCTCCTCTAGAACTATTCTGCCGTAGACGCCGTCATAGCCGGGTATCAGCTTTATCCTGCCCTCTCTCAGCCTCGCGATAATCCTAGCGACCTCGGCGCCCGAGATCCTCGCAACCTCATCCAAGCTTGCTTCAAGTAGGACTGTAAACTCGCTTCCAAACGAGTTTACGAGCTGCTCATAGATGCTCCAGACCTTCCTAGAGTTTAGGGCCGCTTCTGACTCCGTCTCAAGCCCCATCGCGATCGCTATCAGCTCCTGTAGAGGCAGCAGATAGATGAATTCTTGGGCATTCTTGGGCCTATATCCTCGCGGCCTATCAGCGAGCTCCTCAACCCTATCATCAACGCCCTTTGTCAGGGTTCTTCCGCAGACAGGGCACTTGTAGCTCATTCTCCTAGCCTCCTCCGGTGGAAGCGGGCCAATGCCGCATTTCCTATGACCCGACCAGTGATATTTCCCATAGGCTGGTGGGACCTCGATTGTGAGCTCAATCCTATTCCTCCCAGCCTTCTCGGCGATCGCCTCGTGAATGCTCCTGTACGTGGGCGCATCCAGCTCGAAGACAACCGCCTCCCTCCCAAGCCTATATGGATATGGGCTGTGAGAATCGGAGAAGCTGAGGATCGTGTAGCGGTGGAGCCAGCTAACCCTCCAGTTCATCGGCGGATCACTGCTCAGCCCGGTCTCAATCGCGTGGACATGCTTCACCTGATCCTCATAGCACTCCTCAATCCTATCAACACCGCTACTCGCGCCGAATATCGACCACCATGGAGTCCACACGTGCGCTGGGAAGATGATATTCCTCGAGTCGAGGCTCATGGTGATCTCGACAAGCTCCGCTGGATGTATGCTCAAGACCGGCCTCCCATCAGATGATACGTCGCCGAATCGCCCGAGCATCTCCGAGAGCTGCTCAGCGACCTCGAGGCTTGGCATGAGAATCACGTGATGGATCCTCCTAGACTTGCCCTCATACTGGTGGATCGTGGCGACCTCGACTTGGGGTATGAAGTAGACGTCTTGGCCGGTCTTGGGCCTGTAGAGGCCGCCTGGATCGGGCTCTAGATCTCTCTTAAGCTCTTTTAGCCATGCTGGATGGAGAGCGTCGCCGGTGCCGAGGATATTTAGCCCCTTAAGCCTCGCGAAGGCCACGAGCTCCGGCACATTCATCCGCTGAGATGTTCCTCCAGAATACCTGCTATGCAGATGTAAGTCGGCGTAGAGCCTCAATCCAGCTTCATCCCCCCGATCTTATAGCTCCCATCGCCACCTAATGGCCTCTAAAACCTTGTATGGCGCCTTCGAGAGCTTCACAGGATCTACGCCCCTCCCACTCGACTATCTTCTCCTCAATCCTTTTCTCGAGGACCTTAAATCCGGCGGATGAGAAGGTGAATTCGAGCTCGGAGGCCGCGGCCTCCACCTCACTCATCTCCCTCAATCTCCGGATCGCTGTCGGCGTTATGGCGTCGAAGACGAGCTCTATCTCGACCTGAGACTTGCTCAGCATCCTCAAGCCCATCATAGATGGGAAATGCTTTCTACAAACCTCATCAACAGTCTCCTGTAATCGCCTCAACGACTTATCACCAACATCAATCCTCATGATTAGGGCTGGAGCCTTCTCATGAACGATGAAATAGCCCAAGTATACTTGGAGAGCGCCCTCAAATTCCGGGCCGCTTCTCGAGAGCCCGTAGATCAGGAGCTCCTGCCCCTCCTTGAGGAGGAATCTCTGGCTCAACTCAACGGGGATGGTTACCACGAGACTGTTCCCGCTATGCCTGATTGCCGCGCGAAATGATACCGCGTCCTCAGTCCAGCTCATATTATTCCGATCAGCTCCAAGCCTTATCTCGGATTTATCCTTATTTAAGCTGATCTCTCCGCGTAGATGGGTTAGGGCCTTATATCCCTTCTGCAGCCTCTAGAATATCGCACCTCTACCTTATCCTTGCTACATAGATTTTGCCTGATGAGTCTATGAGGTGGATGTTCTCCTTGATATGATTCTCATCCCGGATCTCCAGCGGGTATCCTGGACCCCATTCTCTTCAATCTATCCATCACTCGAACAATTCTTCCGTATATTATGACCGCGTAACCCCTAGCCCTCCCTTCAAGCTCCCTCTTTGTTAGGGCTATAAGTCCTCCGCATAGGTCGCATACGGCCTCAT
>CAZWXN010000056.1:0-5428 GCA_964637915.1 uncultured Nitrososphaeria archaeon
GGCGTGATAAAAAGGATTAACGGCTCGCTTGTCGTGGCTGAGGGTCTTAGGGGCGCAAGGACGGGCGATGCCGTATACATTGGCGAGCTCAGGCTGATAGGCGAGGTTGTCAGGATCACGGGAGATTTGGTGGCGCTCCAGTGCTATGAGGATACGAGCGGGCTGAGGCCTGGCGAGCCCGTGATAGGAACCGGCGCCCCCCTGATGGCGGAGCTGGGGCCGGGTCTGATCGGCGAGATCTTTGACGGGCTTGAGAGGTCGGAGATCGAGCTCTGGAAGCTCACGGGCCCATTCATACGGAGAGGCGTAAGGCTGGCTCCTCTAAGAAGGGATAGGAAATGGAGGTTTGAGCCGAGGGTAAAGCCCGGCGATGAGGTTGAGGAGGGCGATGTTATCGGCGTAGTCCAAGAATCCTCCATCATCGAGCACAGGATTCTAGTTCCAGTGGGGCTCCGAGGCGTCATAGAGAGCATCGAGGGGGGCTCATTCACGGTTGATGATACTGTCGCCGTGCTCGTGACGCTGGATGGCAGGAGAGTGCCGCTTAAGCTTGTTCAGTATTGGCCTGTCAGGGTTCCGAGGCCTTATCGCGAGAGGGTGCCGATCGATAGGCCGCTGATAACTGGGCAGAGGGTGATCGACACATTCTTCCCGGTTGCGAAGGGTGGGACGGCGGCGATCCCCGGCGGGTTCGGCAGCGGCAAGACGATAACGCTTCAACAGATAGCGAAGTGGTCTGACGCGGATATCGTGATCTATGTTGGATGCGGCGAGAGGGGCAACGAGATGGCGGATATACTGACGCATTTCCCTGAGCTTGAGGACCCGAGGACGGGCAAAAAGCTGATAGAACGAGCAATCTTCATCGCGAACGTTAGCAATCTCCCGGTCGCGGCTAGGGAGGCCAGTGTATACATGGGCGTAACCATAGCCGAGTACTTCAGGGATCAGGGATATGATGTTGCCGTGATAATAGACTCGACCTCGAGGTGGGCTGAGGCTCTTCGAGACATATCCGGCAGGCTTGAGGAGATCCCGGCTGAGGAGGGCTATCCAGCCTACTTGGGCGAGCGTATCGCCGAGCTCTATGAGAGGGCTGGAAGGGTCGTGACGCTTGGAAGGGATAAGCGGATCGGCTCGGTCACTATAATGGGCGCGGTCTCACCTCCAGGCGGGGACTTCAGCGAGCCAGTAACCTCCACGACGATGAGGTTCGTCGGGGCGCTCTGGGCCCTCGACACCGAGCTAGCATACAGGCGCCACTTCCCCGCGATAAACTGGCTTAGAAGCTTCACAAGATACGTGGAGGTCCTTGAGGAATTCTGGGTGAAGCTCGACCCACAGTGGAAGACATACAGGGAGAGGGCTCTTGCGATACTGGAGGAGGCATCCAGGCTTGAGGAGATAGCTAGGGTGATAGGTGAGAAGGCTCTGCCAAATGATCAGAGGCTCATTCTCCTCACGGCTGAGATAATTAGAGAGGGCTTCCTAGTCCAGAACGCCTATCATAGGGTTGACACATATTGCCCACCTGAGAGGCAGGTTAAGCTCCTGAAGGTCATTATAGGCTTCCATGATCTCGCCTCGGAACTCGTCAAGCTCGGGGTCCCCGTGGATAGAATCCGGGGCCTCAGAAGCGTCATGGAGCTTCTTAGGCTCAAGGAGAAGGAGGAGCTTGAGGAGATGGATGCGGCCTATGAGCGGGTTAGAGAGGACTTGGAGAAGCTTAGAATGGAGTATGAAGCTGTGGGGGTGATGCGCGGGACATGAACCTCGCAAGAGAGAAGGCCGGCCCCATCTACCGAACTGTTAGGGAGGTGAGGGGCCCGCTTCTTGTTGTCGAGGGCGTTAAAGGTGTGCGCTATAATGAGCTCGTCGAGGTTAAGCTCGCGGATGGAACAGAGATAATCGGCACGGCCCTAGACGTCTATGAGGATAGAGCTGTTATCCAGGTCTTCGGCCAGACTGAGGGCCTGAGCCTAGACGCCGCCGTGAGATTCACGGGGGATGTCATGAGGATACCCCTCTCCGAGGATCTCGTGGGCCGCATATTTAGCGGGAGCTTCCGCCCACTCGATGGGCTGCCGGAGCCGATAGGATATGAGAGGAGGGAGATCTTCGTCTCGGTGATAAATCCGGCTGCGAGGGAGCCTCCCAGCGAGTTCATGCAAACAGGGATCTCGGCTATCGATGGGATGAATGCTCTTGTCAGGGGCCAGAAGCTCCCGATATTCTCCGAGGCCGGCCTGCCGCATAACGTGATGGCGGCCCAGATCGCGAGGCAGTCAACCGTGCTGGGCTCGGAGGAGGAGTTCGCGGTAGTATTCTGCGCCATGGGGATAAAGCATGAGGAGTACGAGTATTTCAGGAGGGAGTTTGAGAGGACCGGCGCGCTTGATAGGGCTGTCATGATACTCAACTTGGCCGATGACCCGATTATCGAGAGGATAATCGCGCCTAGGATCGCCCTAACTATAGCCGAGTACCTCGCATTCGACCTCGACATGCACGTGCTCGCAATCCTGACCGACATGACCGGCTACTGCGAGGCCCTGCGATCGATCTCGATAGCCCGTGAGGAGGTTCCTGCTAGGAAGGGGTATCCGGGATACATGTACAGCGATCTTGCCTCGATCTATGAGAGGGCTGGAAAGATTAAGGGTAAGAGGGGCTCGATAACCATGATGCCTATTCTCACGATGCCGGGTGGGGACATAACCCACCCGATACCCGACTTGACGGGCTATATCACGGAGGGGCAGCTGATACTCAGCAGGGAGCTTCATGGCAGGGGGATCTATCCGCCCGTGAACCCGCTCCCATCGCTCTCAAGGCTGATGAAGGATGGCGTCGGCCCCGGAAGAACTAGGGAGGATCACATGGAGGTCGCGAACCAGCTCTACATGGCTTATGCCGAGGGGGTAAGGGCTAGGGACCTCGCGAGGATAATTGGCGAGCTGAGCCTAAGCGATAGGGAGAGAAGACATCTGAGGTTCGCGGAGGAGTTTGAGAGGCGCTTCATTAACCAGGGCATCTATGAGAATAGGCCGATAGAGAGGACGCTTGAGATAGCGTGGGAGCTTCTCGCAATGCTGCCGGAGGATGAGCTGGTGAGAATAAGCGAGGAGAACATTAGAAAGTATCATCCCAAGTATCGGTCGGCGTAAGGCCATGTCCCTTAGTATACGATATACTCGCGGATTCCTCCTAGATCTCAAGAGGAGGCTATCATTTGTCCAGAGAGCGCATGATCTTCTTGAGATGAAGAGGGATCAGGAGATAAGGGAGCTTAGATCGGCGATTGATAGGCTTAGAGACCTGAGGGCGGTCCTCGAGAAGAGAGTTGAGGAGGTCCTCAGAGACTTAGCGAT
Source organism: uncultured Nitrososphaeria archaeon (assembly GCA_964637915.1). Lineage (GTDB taxonomy): Archaea > Thermoproteota > Nitrososphaeria_A > Caldarchaeales > Wolframiiraptoraceae > Wolframiiraptor. The sequence goes on from CAZWXN010000056.1 coordinate 3,372, forward strand.
GCTCCAGGCGGTCTATGGCTCCCAGGAGATCATATCGGCCTCCATGCTCATGGATGAGAGGATTGAGATCGAGATGCTGCCGAGAAACGTGATGGGCGTCAACGTCCCCATGCTAAAGATCGTGAAGATGCCGGAAGTGAAGGGCAGATACCCGCTCCACGTCGAGGGCCTTGCCGAGAAGGTGAGGAAGCTTCTCGAGGACCTCCTAAGAGTCGCGGAGCTCGAAGCCTTCGTGGAGCTAGTCGCCGAGGATTTAAGAAAGACGAGCATCAGGGTTAACGCCCTCGAGAAGGTCATCATCCCAAGCTATGAGGCCACGATAAGGAAGATAGGTGAGGTTGTTGAGCAAAGCGCCCTCGAGGACTTCATCAGGGTGAAGCTCGTGAAGAGGGCCTTGGAGAGGAGGAGGGGGTCAGAACGAGCCTAACATATCTCATCTGCAGGGTTCACGGCTATGAGACCCGGCTAATAAAGCCCGACCGAATACTGGAGCTAGCATCTCTAAGCAGCCTCGAGGATCTAGTTAGGGCCCTAGGCGAGACGGATTATAGCCGATATCTCTCCGGCGCTAGGGCTCTTAGCGAGGTTGAGCGGGGGCTAGCCGAGGCATTCATCAGCAAGCTCACGCCACTCCTAGAGCTATCCTCGGGTGGGATGCGGGAATTCTTTGAGGCATATCTCAGGAAGTATGAGGTCCTAAACCTGACATGGATTCTGAGGATGAGGGCTGGAGGCGCTCCAAGGGAGATGATGGAGCAGATTCTACTGCCAACATGGAGGCTTGGCGGGATCGATCTAAAACCAATCCTCGAGGCGGAGAATATCGAGGCCGTGAAGAGGATCCTGCGGCAATCCGGAGCCTACAGGTTGTCGGAGGATGTGAAGGATCTATTGCAGCTGGAGGCCGAGCTCTGGAGAAGCCATTACCAGAGGGTCTTTAAGCTCGCCTCAAGGACTAGGATCAGCGATAGCAGGGAGGTTAGAAGATTTCTGGGCATAGAGCTGGAGCTCTCCAACCTTAAAACATGCATACTAGCCCTGATCAGGAACTGGGATCTGGAGAGGATCCGGGGGCTCTTAGTGGATAACCCGGCTGGAACATCATTAAAGCTCCTCCGGGAGCTAGTTGGGAAGAGGGATCCACGCATCTTCATGGAGCGTTTCAGCAGGTTCAAGAGCTTTCTGGAGAGGGCGGCATCAGGGGATGTATGGCTTATGGAGATCGAGGCCCTGAGAATTCTCAAAAGATACGTGGACTCCGAGAGAATAAACAAGTTCATAAGCTTCTTCTATATCCTGAGATACATCATAGAGCTTGAGATAGAGTATAGGAACCTCCGCGCGATAGCTGTCGCGATCCACCATAACCTGCCACAGGAATCTAGGAGGATGCTGCTGATCACAGATTAGCCAAACTTGAAGAGTCGCAGGAATATAAAGGCTAGGAGTATTGGAAGAGCTGTCCCGAGAATTATTGCCACGGGTATTGCTCGATGGAGGCTCGGCTCCTCAATGATATACGCGATCCCGATAAGCTGCAATGATATCAGCATCCCAAGATAGAGGAGTAGTATCCTAAGAAACCTCCTCCTGATATTCTCGCCCGGGGAGCTCACGTAAGTAATGTTTTATCAAGCTTGTGATAACTTTAGCATGTGCGTAGAACGGTGTTAAACAGTGGTTATCCATATTAGGATGGCAATGAGAAGGCCGTAGATCGCGATACCCTCTGCGAGGCCCGCGAAGATTATGGCCCTGCCCAGTATCTCGGGCCTCTCGGCAGCGCTAGCCATCGCAGCGACAGAGACTCTTGCGACAGCATATGCCGCCGCGGCCCCACATATGGAGACGCTCAGCATCATGGCGATGAACTTTATGGACTCCACCTCAGCGGCCCCCGGCGTTAAAGCGGCTTCCTCAGCTGCCACGGATGATACTATGAGCACCGGGATTAGGAGCGTGAACAGGGCTGCTAGCATGGGCCCAAATCTTAACCGCATGTCTGCTCGGGAGAACTCGGGCTGGTTAGCTAATTAACCTTCCCTCTACCCGATCCT
>CAZWXN010000057.1:0-5161 GCA_964637915.1 uncultured Nitrososphaeria archaeon
GTTGTAGTAGTTGTGGCTGCCGGGGGCTGGTATGCTATTACCGGGCCCCCTGGCGCCTCGTAGAATGACGCGAACCTGTTCCCGAGCCTCGTGTGGAGTATTATCAGCCCTATCTCCCTATTCATCTTGTACCAGTCGTTGTCGTATGGGGCGAGCTCCGGGATCAGCTCGCTCGGCCTCATGAACCTTATCTCGGATGCGTAGAGCGTTAGGGGAGGGTCGAGCGCCCTCTCGTAGAGGGCGTTCCCCTGCCTGTCTAGGACAATGACGTATGTTATCTCGGAGGTTCCAGACCAGGTGCTCTTGAGCTGCATCCTGACGGGATATCTTATCTCATCTCCTTCCCTGACGATATCATATCCTATTGCGAGCTTGACGACCTCCCTGCTCTTCATCATCCTCTCTATGTCGGCGCTCTTGGCGGCTATCGAGGTGAAGTATCCGGTTAGTGTCAGGAATGTCACGGCCGCGACGGCCAGTATGAGCACTACCATCAGGGCCGCCCCTTTCCTTTCTTCTCTACTTTCAAACTGTTCACTGCCAACTGATTTTCAAGTCACGCCGGGGGTGGGATTTGAACCCACGCGCCCCGGAAGGGGCATCGGCTTTCTGGGGCAGCCGAGTAAGGGTCTCCAGGCCGACCCACTGCCAGGCTATGGGACCCCGGCGCCTGCGGGAGGCTAGGCTATGCCTCTATTTTTGAATTTACTGGGGCTAGTAAACCTTTACGCCGTTCGCCGGGTTTCTACACTCCTTCTCAAACTCCTCCATTAGCTTGAGGGTTATCTTTCCGGCTTTTCCGTCTCCTATGATTCTCCCCGCGATCCTCGTTACTGGCAGGATCTCGGCCCCAGTCCCTGTCACGAAGACCTCATCCGCCGTGATTAGCTCGAATGGCGTTATCTCCCTCTCCTCGACCTGGTATCCGAGTCTCCGGGCGAGCTTCATGACGAATGTCCTAGTTATTCCGGGGAGGATGCCGGTTGTCGGGGGCGGCGTCGCTATCACCTCATCCCTAACCATGAATATGTTCGTCGAAGTTGTCTCGGCGACGAAGCCCCTATCATCAAGCATGACGGCGTCATCTGCCCCAGCATTTATCGCTTCAAGCTTCGCGAGTATGCTATTCAGGTAATTCAGGGATTTTATTTGATGGGTTGTCGCATCAACTCTATCCCTCCTGACGGATGATATTATGAGTGAGATCCCCTTCATCTTAGCCTCCCTGCTATAGAGCACTAGAGCCGGCTCCGTGATTATTATGATGTTAGGCTTCCCGCACTTCCTCGGGTCTAGTCCAAGATCGCCGACCCCACGCGTGACAACAAGCCTGATATAGGCATCCCGTAGCTCATTCCTCCTAAGAGTCTCGACAACCGCGCTGATCATCTCATCCTTAGTCAATGGTATCTCGAGCATTATCGCCTTCGCCGAGTCATAGAGCCTGTCAATATGCTCCCTCAACATGAAGACCACGCCATCATACTCCCTAATGCCCTCGAAGACCCCATCCCCATAGAGGAAGCCATGATCATAGACTGAGATCGTGGCCTTGCTCTTGGGATAATACTCGCCATTAATGTAGACGAGGAGCTCCCCATTCATGGCTCTTCTCAGCTTAGAATCTCTAGATAAAAGTTCCGGCGGGAGTGAGGGAGTTTCAGCTAAGTAATTATAGCTGGCGAGGCTCCTCATGTGCTGGGATCCTGATGGTGGAGGAGCATTATGCGCTCGACCCTGTAGACCTCAAGATAATCGAGCTCCTGAAGAAGAATGGTAGAATGCCTTTCGTGGAGTTGGGGAAAAGGGTTGGATTATCGGAGGCCGCTGTCAGGAGGAGGGTTAAGATGCTACAGGAGCGGGGGGTAATCAAGAGATTCACCGTCGAGGTTGATGAGGGCTTCCAAGTGAGCGCTGTGATTTTCCTCCAGTTCGAGTCAAGTAGCCTCCCGGGCGAGATAGTCGAGAAGATAGCGAGGGTGCCCGGTGTCCGGGCGATCTATGAGCTTACTGGTAGATTTGATGCGATAGTGATAATCTCAGCCTCTAGAATCTCAGAGCTCAATGAGAGGATAGATAGGATAAGGGCGATAGAGGGGGTGAAGAGCACCGAGACCGCGGTCATCCTGAGGGTCATAAGCTAAAAGGCAACGTTATAAAATGCCTTGACACATATCTCTTCGGAGATAGGTTGGATGGTGATCTACGAGGAGCGCTGGGATCTCGGCGAGCTGGTCACATTTGTCCCGAACAAGAAGACCCCAGTCTATAACTGGTTTTTTCTTTAAGGAGGGCTTCTCCCGCGAGTTCGTCCACATGATGCTACGGGAGTTTGAAGTGGGCCCGGGCTCGATGGTCTTGGATCCATTCCTCGGATCCGGCACGACCCTTCTAGCATGCAAGGAGCTGGGCATAGATGGCGTGGGCGTGGATGTGGCCCCACTCGCCGTCTTCGTGAGCAGGGTCAAGATAGCGGATTATGATCTCGAGGAGCTTAGGAGGACAGCGAGATGGCTTCTAAGCCAGCCATTCAGGAGGCCGGACCTCTCATGCGTCAGCGGGTTCGTCAGGCAATTCTTCTTAAAGCCGTCGCTCGAGGATATAATCTTCTTCAGGGAGAAGATTCGGGAGATCGAGGACCCGATTGTCAGGAACTTCTTCACGTTAGCGTTAATGAATGCGGCTATGAAGGTCTCGCTAGCATACAAGGATGGCGCTGTCCTGAAGATAGTAAGAGATAAGCCCGTCCCACCATTCAGGAAATTCTTCAGAAGACTCATCAAGAAGATGATAAAGGATTTAACAAGGCTGAGCTTCAAGCCATGCAGGCTCGAGGTATACTTGGGTGATGCTAGGAGGATGAATTTCCTTGAGGATGAGATGTTTGACGCGATAATAACTTCGCCGCCCTACCTCAACAAAATCGAGTATACCAAGGTATATAGGATCGAGTATGAGCTCTTCTTTGGCGATGTGAAGATCGATCCTATCAGGTCTTACCTCGGGCTGAATCCGAAGAATATCGTGGATCAGTTTCCCGAGCTGAATCTGCCAGAGGTTGCGAAGGCATACTTCCATGACATGCGGCTCTGCTTGGAGGAGATGTTCAGGGTTCTTAAGCCCGGCGGGAGGGTCGCCCTCGTCGTCGCCGGGGGAGTCTTCCCCGATAGAGTTGTCGAGTCGGATAAGCTGATACTCGAGCTCGCCGAGAGAGTTGGATTCGAGCCGGAGAGGCTGATAGCCGTGAACAAGAGGGTCGCGACAACTAGGAGGGTGATAAAGATCGGGGAGGCGAGGGAGAGCATACTCATATTCTCGAAGCCAGGCGGCTAGGAGACGCGCCGTAAACAATTAAATCATCCTTGCATTTTTAGGAGGAGCAGCATGCGGATCGTGAGCTATGACTTTGAGGATGAGCGGGATTATGGCTTCCTAATCCCGGGGAACAGTGTGATTCCAAGAGACTTTCTCGAGAGCGCTTTTGGCATGACTCTTCCAAGGGATGTTAGAGATCTCTTACCTGATAGGGAGCTCGTGGAGCTTATTGAGTCCGCTATCGAAAAGATTCCGGTGGAATCCATATCCCTTGAAGAGCTTCATCTAGGCCCGCCGATACCGAATCCCGGAAAGATAATCTGTCTCGGCCTGAATTATCTTGACCATGCGCTTGAGGCTGGGATGGAACCTCCCGAAGGCATGCCGATATTCATGAAGCCTGCAACGGCGCTCACAGGCCCGTTCGACCCCATCATAAAGCCGAGGCATGTCGAGAAGCTGGACTACGAGATAGAGCTGGCTGTCGTGATGGGCAGCCGATGCAGGGACATAGAGCCGAAGGAGGCCTACGAGAACATCTTCGGCTACATGATCCTAAATGATGTATCGGCCAGGGATATACAGTTTAGGGATGGGCAGTGGACTCGTGGGAAGATTATGGACACATTCGCGCCGACGGGGCCGTGCCTAGTTTCCAAGGAGGAGGTTGGAGATCCTCATAACCTCCGGATACTCACGACCGTGAATGGGGAGGCAAGGCAGAGCTCCTCCACATCCAATATGATCAGGAAGATCCCGGAAATAGTCTCGATACTGAGTCAGGGGATGACCCTCGAGCCCGGGGACATAATAGCTACAGGGACTCCAGCGGGCGTCGGGATATTCCAGAAGCCGGAGCCAAAGCTTCTACAGCCCGGTGACGTCGTCGAGATGTGGATCGAAAATATCGGGACAATAAGAAACCACGTGATCACGATCGAGTGAAGCCCCGCCTACTATACGTGGTCTAGTGAGGGAAAAACTATAAGCTCGGGCAAGCCGCGTTTCTCGGCGATCATAGGATGAGCTCTAGAAAATTTGATGTGGTGGTTGTTGGCGGTGGGCCCGCGGGTGTCGCCGCCGCAAAAGCCTCCGCTAAAACAGGCGCCAAGACGCTTTTGCTTGAGAAGAACCCGGCTATAATGGCCATTAAGCCATGTGGGCAGGCAGTTAGCTCGCATACGTTCGAGACGGCTGGTGTTAAGCCGACGCCGCCCATGATATTGAATAGGGTGAGCGCGAGGGTGTATGCGCCGAATGGAAAAAGCATAAAGATACCGGAGACAGGATATCTGATAAACAAAACCCTGCTTCTCCAGGAGATTGCGGTTCAGGCTGCGGAGCATGGCGCCGAGATCCATGTCAATGAGCCGTTCATAGATTTCGTGAGAAGGGAGGATGGGCTGATTGTGAGGACTCCTAAGGCAGAGTATGAGTGCTCAGTTCTCATCGGCGCTGATGGGTATAATTCAAGGGTGGCGAGGATCCTCGGCGTTAATGAGAAATCTGAGCCGATTCCAACACTTCAGTATCTGATGGCTGGATCGAGGCTTGAGAATGTGGATGAGATCAGGATCTATGTGGGTAATGGGATCGCGCCAAGGGGCTATGCATGGCTCTTCCCTTTCAGCGAGAGGATGGCCGAGGTTGGGCTAGGTGTTAGGGGTGCACCCCTCAAGCCCTACATGGACAAGGTTCTCGAGATTCTCAGAAAGGAGCTCGCTTCGGCCCAGATAATAGATAATCGCGGCGCCCCAGTGCCTGTGGGCGGCGTGATAAGCAAGTATATCTTCAATCACGTGATCCTGATAGGTGATGCCGCGGGCATGGTTATACCCATGAGTGG
>CAZWXN010000058.1:0-5120 GCA_964637915.1 uncultured Nitrososphaeria archaeon
TATGCTCCGAGCGCGGTTGTGGAGGCGCAGAGGCCCAGCGCGATCGATAGGTCCGCCGCGAGCGGGATCGATGAGGATCCTGTGAGGAATCCCCTGAGGCCGTCGACGAGGTAGGTTAGCGGGTTCAGGTACATGATTGTTCTCAGCCAGTCGCTCACGCTCTCGAGCGGGAAGAAGGCTGTTGAGAGGAAGATCGACGGCATCATGAGCAGGTTCATGAGGAGTGGGAATGCGTCCGGGTCCTTGAGCTTCACGGCTATGCTTAGGCCGAGCCCGACGGCGAAGAAGGCGATGAGGAGCATGAAGATGAGCGCCGGGATTATTCCGGAGATGTTTATCCTCGCGCCCAGTATCACGCCCGCAGCCAGGATTATTATGCCTTGGATCAGGGCCACTGTCGAGCCGCCGAGTGTCCTGCCGATGACTATCGAGAGCCTGCTGACAGGCGCTACTAGGACCTCCTTCAGGAATCCGAACTGCCTATCCCAGATCACGGAGAGGCCGGCGAACATGGATGAGAATATGACGGACATGGCGATCATGCCGGGAGTCAGGAAGTCTAGGTAGCCAAGGCCGCTTGGAAGCCCCGGGAGGCTCATCTGCCTCAAGCCCATGCCTAGGAAGGCTAGGAAGAAGAATGGCTGGATTATGTTTGCTATCAGCCTGCTTCTAGCCCTGATGAAGAGCTTGACATGCCGGAGCCACATTATATAGACTGCCTGAAGCTCCGCCGAGCTCATCTCCTCCACCTCCTCATCGCCCTATTCCTCATCTTCTCCACGATGTCCGCGGTCTCCTCCCTAATCCTCCTGCCCGTGAAGCGGAGGTAAACATCCTCTAGAGTTGGCTTCCTTAGCAGGACGGAGTCCACCGACACGCCAAGCCTCTCAGCTATCATGATTATCTCCGGTATCTTCTTCTCGCCATGATCCACGTATATGCTGAGCTCTCCTCCCCGAGCCTCAACCCCCTTAACCCAGCTCTGCCTCCTGAGCTCCTCGGCCAATGGTCTCGGATCCGAGCATCCAACTATGACTACATCCCCTCCTATCATGTCCTTGAGGTTCCTCGGCTCATCAACGGCCAGAATCCTTCCATGATCTATTATCGCGACCCTATGCGAGAGGTAGTCAGCCTCCTCCATATAATGTGTCGTGAGGAAGACCGTGACCTCCTCTCTCCTATTGAGCGCGAGAATATACTCCCAGATCGCCCTCCTAGTCTGAACATCTAGGCCGAGTGTCGGCTCATCTAAGAATAGGACCTTGGGCCAGTGTATGAGGCCGCGGGCTATCTCGAGCCTCCTCTTCATGCCGCCTGAATAGTTCTCGACGAGCTCGTCAGCCCACTCCCTTAGGCCGACGAGCCGTAGAACCTCCTCGATCCTCTCCCCTCTCTCCCTCCTCCCAAGACCATAGAGTCTCGCATGGAAGTCAAGGTTCTCCCATCCCGTAAGCCTATCATCTAGGGCTGGATCTTGGAAGACCACTCCTATAACCCGCCTCACTTGGCTCGGCTGCTTAACGACATCATAGCCGCAGATCCTCGCCTCGCCCTCCGTCGGCCTAAGAAGTGTGGTCAGCATCTTGATCGTCGTGGTCTTTCCAGCGCCATTTGGCCCGAGAAAACCAAAGACCTCACCCTCCTCAACATCCAAGTCTATATGATCAACCGCCACCAAGCCATCGTAAACCCTCGTCAATCCCCTAGCCTCTACGATACCCATCTCAAGCCCAGCGCGAGCAGGCGAGAATAAGAGGATTTTGTAACTCCACGAGCATCCTTGACGCGAGATATGAAAGAGATCTTAAAGCCTTACAAAATCCAAAGGTAGGGTAATTTGCTCCAGAATTGCGCGGTCTGGTACTCTAGGTATGTGGGCCGGGTGGGATTCGAACCCACGACCTCCGCCGTGTAAGGGCGGCGTCATGGCCCCTAGACTACCGGCCCACAGAGCTCATTCCACGACTAAAGCTCCCGGGACTTTAATGTTTCCACGACCCCTCCTGATATCCTTAAACCCTCCAAGTCCAGGTCCCATCAACCCACCTTAGCCCGTATTTCTTCTTGATCTCCTCGAACTTTCTCTCAACAAGTTTCATGAACTCCTCATCCGCTATGAGCCTCTTGCCATATTCTAGGGCATCCAGTATCAGGAGGTTTGGCTTCTCAAGCTCGTAGAGAAATCTTCTTGTGCTGAACCCATGAGGCTCCACACACTCTCGCTTGAGTCTGATGAAGTTCTCCGCAGGATCGTCGGAGAGATCATCGGATACGATTAACAGATCGATGTCGCTACTCTCCATCCAGTCCCCACGAGCAAGCGAGCCGAACAGTATGACGAGCTTCAGATCAAGCTCCCTCTTGAGCTCTGAGAGATATCTCTCAAGAGCCTCGTATTTTCTCCTTAAGATATCTGACAAGCTCCTCAGCCTCCCCTAAAGCCTTCTCAGCATCCTCCAGAGTATAATAATCAACTGGGGCGCCAGAGTAAAAGGTATTCACGTATCTTGACTGGAGATAGTGTCTGTCTAGGCTTAATGCCTTTTTCCTAATTTCCTCCGCGATCTCGACGCCAAGCTCACGTGCTTTATCGAGTAGGCTGCTCACACTATGGCCTCTTGCCTCAACTCCAAGGGACTCGAGTAGGGCTTTCGCGGCATATTCGGCCGCCTGATGAGCGAAAAAGCATGAAGCCCAGTAATGCCCATCCTCCTTGGAGTCTCGGGCCTGAGACAATGCTGCATCCGCCTGCTTAAGCCAATCAGCCACCCTCCTCAAAACTTCTCAAGAAATCTTAAACAGGCCATCTTTAATTTATTAAGGTAGTGCTAAGGCGCGCTTAAATTAACCCGTAATCAGGTATCGGTTTAGGAGGCTGGAAACGGGCTCGTGGAATTAGTCGGTCGTTCATGCTTACTCTAAACTGGAGCTAATCAGAATGTTCCATGACATCCTCTTTGCTTTCGAGATTTTGAGCTAGTTCTTTATGCAGGCTCCTATCACCTGCCAGTATAATTCCAACCCGAAGTGCTTCCCTCATGAAGAGGGATCCCCTCCTAGCTGCCTCAACTGCCTCATTAAATGTTAAAACTATGGGCTCTATTGGTATGGGGGCCCTTGGATCCATAAACTTGATAGCCCTATCAATAAATCTCTCCTTAGCCTTATTCGAGATTATTAATAGGTCCGCATCAGATGTTCCAGTATAATCTCCTCTGGCAAGTGATCCGAAGAGTATCACAAGCTCGGCATCGCCCCTTTCAGCAATTTTGAAGGCATATTCTTTGAGATAGTCAAGAACCCTCTCATAGTCTATTCTTAGGAATCTTACTTTTGCAGAATTCAATGATCCTTCTCGCATTCTCCACCGCTCTTTCAGCATCATTACGCGTATAATAATCCATCGGCGCCCCCTCTGGATAAAGGTTGGGATACAGCGTGGGAATATAATGCCTATCAAGCTCTTTGGCGGCATTTATCAGATCCTCAGGAGGCCTAAACTCCTCAGGCAACTCCTCAAGCATTTTAGAAACAGAGTGTCCCCACACTTCTGTATGAAGAAGCTGATAGAGGGCCTTCACCGCCTTCTCAGCCGCCTGCTGAGCTGAAAAACATGCCCACTCATAATCCCCATACTCCAAGTCTCTTTCAGCGTGTGCAAGATCTTTCTCAGCCTGCCTCATCCAATCCCTTACACGAGCCACCATGAACGCCACACAAAGATATTTAATGAAAGGGCAGGATAAAACTGTCCCCGCATTCTGGTGGAGCTAGAAGTGGATGTAGTATGCCTTAAAGCTCGGCCACATTACGCTCCATGATATGCTTGGGAGAAGCATCAGGTGCAGGATATATTTAATGCTCGTGGAATGCTCCTCAATCCCCTTGCTGATAGGGTTCTACATACTCTACTTATCGGGTTATGGCCTAGTGACGCAGAGGGTCAGGTGGCTGACGCTCGGCCTCCTCAGCCATAGGGAGAGCATGCTTCTCCACACAGGCATTCTCCCCTACATCGTGGGCGTCATAATGGTGCTCCACGCGGTCGGCGGATTTGGGCTGATGATTAATCGCCGCGTGAAGAACTCGACACTAAGGGCGGTCTTGGAGCTCCTGAACCTGCTAGTCGGAGTATTCCTCCTTGTTCAATTGACGCTACTAGCCCTGCTCTGAAAAAGGCTCATTAGGGGCCTGCGGAAAGGCTCATGGGATGAGCGGCGACATCACAAGCTTGATCGGCAATACCCCGATCGTGAGGCTCAGGAACATCGTGAATGAGGGCTCGGCGGACGTCTATGTAAAGCTCGAGTACCTTAACCCAACGGGAAGCCATAAGGATAGGATAGCCTATTACATGATTAGGGATGCGGAGGAGAGGGGGCTGATAGGGCCCGGCAACGTGATAGTCGAGGCCTCAAGCGGGAATACAGCGATCTCGGTCGCTTGGATAGGTGGCCTCCGCGGATACAGGGTCAAGATATTCGTAGAGGAGGGGGTCTCGGAGGCAAAGCTGAGCCTGATAAGAGCTTTGGGGGCCGAGATAGTCAAGGTGCCACCCGAACAGGGCAACTACGCTGATGTCGCGAGAAGACATGCGGAAGAATATGGATACCTCTTCCTAAACCAATATGGCAATGAGGCGAACGTTAGGGCGCATTACGAGACAACGGGCCCAGAGCTCTTCAAGCAGCTCGACGGGAGGATAGATGCATTCGTCATGGGAATTGGGACATGCGGGACGATAGCAGGCGTCGGGAGATTTCTGAGAGAAAGGCTTGGCGAAAAGGTTAGGATAATCGGCGTGATACCGAGGGGCTCGAGGATAATCCATGAGCATGGGAAGCCTGATAAGATCGAGGGCCTCGCATCGGACCTCGTCCCAGAGATATGGAGCCGCTACCACCACATCGTGGACGAGATAATGGAAGTGAGCTACGACGACGCAATCCAGACTGTGAAGAAACTCATTAAGTATGAAGGCATCCTAGGAGGACCATCAACAGGCGCAAACATCCATGCAGCACTAAAGGTGGCCAAGAGCCTAGGAAGGGGGGTCGTGGTAACAATAGCACCAGACACCATACTAAAATACCCACACCTCCTATAACCTCTAATTC
>CAZWXN010000059.1:0-4922 GCA_964637915.1 uncultured Nitrososphaeria archaeon
GTGGAGGCGAAGCAGGTTATAATGGCTATTCTCCGCAAGATGGGCTTGATAAGGGATGGAGGGCGCGGCTGGCTCAACCACCCAATAGTCCTCATGTATTATAATGATGGCAGGCCCTATCTCAGGGATCTCATCGGCTACTTCAATGCCTGTGTCGAGGAGTGGAGGTGTCGTGGGATGAGAAGCTCGATCAGCTTATCAGATATAGAGCACTTGATTCTGGGTGTGGTATCGGCTGAGGGCCACCCGTTGACGCATATGCATGAGGTGGAGTATCGGCGGGTCCTGATACTGAAGGATCCAGAGCATTATCTGAGGGCTTTTCGGAGGGAGGAGGTGTTGGAGGTTTTCGAGGTCGAGCCTGTGCTGATAAACGGCGTCAATGGCTGGATTTTCAGGAATAGGAAGCTCTATGAGTCCGCGTTGAGGCGGGCTATCGAGGTGGCTGAGCAGCTGGGGATAATATAGCCGAGTTAGGGAAAAATGGATGGGGTGGTTAGAGGATTCCGTGGAGCAGCCAGAGCATGTAGAGGGGTATGAAGACTAGGGAGATGGTATTCAGCAGCTTTATCAGGATGTGTAGTGATGGGCCGACAGTGTCCTTCAGCGGGTCTCCTACTGTGTCTCCGACGACCGCTGCCTGGTGAGCCGGCGACCTCTTCCCACCTAGGTTCCCGGCCTCGATGAACTTCTTCGCGTTATCCCAGGTTGCACCTCCCCACATCATCATTATCGCGAGTGGTATTGTGGAGGCGGTTGCGCCGATTACTAGCGCGCCGACGCCCGGGCCCCCGAAGAGGAGGCCTATGATGAGCGGCGTCAGGATTATTGTCAGGCTTGGTGCTAACATTCCACGAAGAGCATGCTCTGTTGCTATTGAGACCGCCCTATAGTAGTCCGGCCTACCGCTCCCATTGAGCAGGCCGGGTATCTCCCTGAACTGCCTCCGAACCTCGTCGACTATCTTGAAGGCCGCCTGCGTGACCACCTTTAAGGCTATTCCGGAGAATAGGTATGGTAGGAGGGCGCCGATCAGGGCGGCGATTATTATCCCAGGCTTGATGAGTATGAGCTCGTTGAAGAAGGCGACCATGGATTCTAGTAGGGCTGAAGGCGTTATCGTGGTTATCCCAACCTCCCTCGCCACATAGTCTTGGATGAATGCTTGGAAGAGGAGGAGCGTCGCTATCGTAGCCGAGCCCATGGCATATCCCTTCGTGAGAGCCTTGGTCGTGTTCCCGACAGCGTCTAGCGGCTCGAGGTTATCCCTAATCTCCTTACTGAGCCCGGACATCTCGGCGATCCCGGCAGCGTTGTCGGTTATCGGACCGGCGCCATCCAAGGTCATTACGGTCCCGGTGAGCGAGAGCATTCCACGCGTGGCGAGCGCGGTCCCGAATACCCCCTTAATGAAATCTGTAAGCCACCCTCCCTCCGTCCCGCCTATGGGCATAAGTTTTCCGAAGAGGAAGGAGATGCCGAGGGCCGCGGCTATGATGATTATCGGCTCAGCGACAGCCCTCATTCCAACCGAGAGGCCTCCGAGGATGTTTAGGGCCGGCCCGCTGACAGAGGCCTCAGCAACCTCCCTAACAACCCTGCTCCTCATACCAGTATACCTGTTAGTCGAGAGGACGACTAGGGTTGCACCTATTATGCCAGCGGCGCCTGCTCCGAGCATGTAGAGCCACTGGGCTGGGAAGAGCCAGTAGACAACGCCAGCATACGCAATGATGGAGACGATGGCGGTTACGACTATGCCGAATGCAAATGGCTCGAAGGGCTCCTTGAAGCTCTTGTAGGAGAGGATCGCCGCGAGGCCCGCGACTGTTGAGATCACTCCGACGGCACCTATCGCGAGCGGCAGCACCATGAAGAGTGGATCATGTGTCAAGACGTAGAGGACCCATCCTATGATCATTCCTCCAAGGGTCTCGGCCGTGACTGATTCGAAGATGTCGGCGCCTCTGCCCGCGCAGTCGCCAACATTATCTCCAACTTGGTCGGCGATGACTGCCGGGTTCCTCGGATCATCCTCCGGTATCCCGGCCTCAATCTTCCCAACGAGGTCAGCACCTATGTCTGCGGACTTCGTGTAGATCCCGCCGCCCAGCTGGGCGAAGAGTGCTGAGAGGCTTGCCCCGAAGGCAAAGCCTGCAAGAGCATCAAGAACCATCCTGAACTCGATCATCTCGGGTAGGCCTGCGGCTAGGAGTGAGTAGGCGAGGAATAGGATCGCGAGCCCGAGCAGGCTTAGACTATAGACCGAGAAGCCGAGCACTCCTCCGCCTAGGACCGCGACTCTTAGGGCTGCGAGGCTGCCGCGCTTAGCGGCCTCGGTAGTTCTGACATTGGTTCTTGTTGAGGCATCCATGCTGAAGAATGCCGCCGCGACTGATGCGCCGCCGCCGATCAGGGTCGAAAGGCCTGTGAGAAACGCCTCTCTAGCAGCTATCCCCGGCTCAACGTTCATCGCGGCCGTGTAGATGGTGTAGATCATCACGGCGATCACGATGGCGAGCCCGAGCGTGAAGAGCATTATGGTCCTGATCTGCTTGTTCATGTATGCCTTAGAGCCCTCCCTAATAGCCTCCCAGATACTTATCATCTCCCTGCTTCCCATCGGGTATCTGCGAACAATCGCGTAGAGAAGTATGGCGGCAACGACGCCGATAAGGCCGAAGGCGATCGCCATGATGACAACCGTTAATGAGAGGCCGGAGAGCAGCATGCCCATGTATCACCGGTCGCCTAGAGGCCGGACTGCTCAGCTCATAAACCTTACCACCAATCATGGTACAGACGATAACTGTTAAATCCCGAGAATCCTGGTATTTGTCTGGGCGCGGTAATGAAGCTCTCGGGCGTAACGGATCTGCCCCTTCATGAGGGTAGGGCTCCGGCGTGGCTCATGGCTAGGATGAGGGGGATGGCCTATGCAATCGCGAAGGTCATTGTGAATGATTATGGGCGGAGGGAGCTTCTCAGGAGGCTCAGCGACCCATACTGGTTCCAGTCGCTTGGATGCGCCTTGGGATTTGACTGGCACTCAAGCGGCCTCACGACCACTGTTGTCGGGGCCTTGAGGGAGGCTTTGAGCCTAGATGTTCATGGGGTCGCGGTTGCAGGCGGCAAGGGGATGATGGGTAGGAGGGTTCCAGAGCAGATAATGAGATCCGGGGTCGATGAGGATAAGGCCGCCAAGCTCATCAGGGCGAGTAGGCTCGCTGCGAAAGTGGACAACGCGGTTCTTCAGGATGGCTACCAGATCTACCACCACGCGATAATATTCACGGAGGATGGCGAGTGGGCGGTCATTCAGCAGGGCATGAACCCGGATCAGGGATATGCGAGAAGATATCATTGGCTTGGTGAGAGGGTTGAGTGCTTCGTCGTCGAGCCGCACGCGGCAATAGCCTCGATAAGGAGGGAGAAGATCGTGCTGAACATGGTCTCAAGGGAGAGCGAGGAGGCAAGAAAGGCCTCCGTCGACCTTGTCTCCGAGAAGCCGAATACCCTGATAAGATTATTGAATCTCGTATCGCGTGGGCAGGAGACGCTGACAGCATCAATCGAGGGCGATGAGGCTATCCCTGTCAAGGAGCTCCCAGACTTCCTGAAGATGCCGAGGAGGATAGATTGGGAGGCAATTAAGAGGGCTTATGATGTTAGGCCGAGGAACTATGAGGAGCTTGTCGAGATTAGAGGGATTGGGCCTTCCACGCTCCGGGCCCTCGCTCTAATCTCCGCCCTAATCTACGGCGTGAGGATAGACTGGAGGGATCCAGTGAAGTTCAGCTTTACTGTGGGTGGGAAGGATGGCGTCCCATACCCGGTCTCACGAAGAACATATGATGAGGCGATATTATTTATGCAGCAGGTCTTAGAAGGGGCTGAGATAGATGCCGAGGAGAGGAAGGAGGCTCTAAGGCGGCTTCTCCGTCTCGAGAGAATACTATATGGTTAAAGGCTAGAGGTCATTACCCCCTGATGCCCACGCGATCGAGGGGGCCACACCTCACATAGATCTTCTTAGCATCCCTCGTGTGCCGCATACGAACGACTTGCAATATTCGCAGTAGAGCTCTCCCGGGATTATGTCAACGGGTATGATCTCACCCAGCAGCTTATCCACAACATTTATCCTATCAGACTTTGCCGAGAAAATTTCGAATCTTTAGGATATCCCGTGAGAAAGATCGAGTGTGTTAAATGGAACGCCGACGCTCTAGGAATAAGAAAGGTCTCGGATGAGAATGGAGAGAGGATCGAATTGGCCCCGGGCAGGAACCTCATCACGCAATTAACTAGCGATGGCGTGCTTAAGCCAATTGAGCAAAATGTCCTGAGGATCGGGGATAATAGTTCCTACTTAAACGACATAGTGACAGCGAACCTCACGATCGCCTCATCCGCGAAAGACAAATATCATGTTGAGGAACTTGATGAAAAGAACTTGAGAAAATAGTTTTACTAAGGCCGAGAAAGTATAGGAGGATAACTGGGAAATGCGGGGATGAGATAGGTTTTCTTGCTGAGGAGATGCCGGAGACCCTCCGCTGGGGAGACGGATATGACTTAAAGGCGTTAATAGCCATTCTCACATGAAGGATATGAACGGTTGAAGATGGGCTTCAAAGAGCGCTAAGCCGCCTAAAACCCTAAATAATCACTCGCGAAAACTAATAGGTGCGATGCATGGGATTTAGGCGCCGGGGTAACTCAGCCTGGTAGAGTGCGGGGCTCATAATCCTCACAAAGCCTGGTCAGAGGATGGAACCCCGTTGTCCCGGGTTCGAATCCCGGCCCCGGCACACGATAACTCACATTATTATTTGATTTGCTCTCATGAAAACTATAAGGTTTGAATTTGTCAGGAGCATATACTCACATTTGAGTTAACATTGACATAAGGGTGCGGG
>CAZWXN010000060.1:0-4862 GCA_964637915.1 uncultured Nitrososphaeria archaeon
TTTCTCAGCGGGTGGAGCCATTGGGCATTGTATACGAGGTAGGACCACTGGAGATCTACTATCCGCTTAAACATTAGCTGCTCCCTTGTTAGTGTTAGGTGCTCTAGGTCTGTGTGGGCTGCGAGGAGGACGGTGGCTGCGGGGGCTTCATATATCTCCCTAGACTTGAACCCTATCATGCCATCCTCGAGTATGTCGATCTTGCCTATCCCGTATTCCCCGACGATGTAGTTTAGGTCTATTATCATCTTGACTGGGTCCTTGATCCCATCCACCTCGACGGGCACGCCGTTCTTGAAGGTTATTGTCAGGTCTCGCGGCTTATCAGGCGCCTTGCTTAGGGGCTTAACCCAGTAGTATTCCTCGTCCGGACACTGGGTTTTGAGATCCGTGAACTGGCCGCTTCCAATCGAGTGGGACCAGAGGTTCACGTCCCCGCCGATCTTGCCCTTCGCCCTCTTTGTGGGATCTATACCATATTTTCTTAGCATCTCCTCTTCTTGATCCCTTGTCAGGTTGAGCTCTCTAACTGGGGCTATTATCTGGAGGTGGGGTGCAACGTATTTAGCCGCGGTCTCGATCCTGAATTGGTCATTGCCCTTGCCTGTACAGCCATGAGCTAGGTATTCTATGCCCTCCTCAGCCGCGATCTTGGCCGCCTTCATCCCGACCAGTATCCGAGTCATCGACGTGCCCATTGGGTATCCCTCCCAGCTGCCATTCGCCTTTATGCATCGATGCACCATCTCCTTGACGAACTCCTCCTTCGCGTCGATTAGCCTGAGGTCTATTGCTATCTTCTCGGCCCGCTCTTTTGCTAGGGCTATCTCCTCATCGCCCTGGCCGACATCCAGGCAGACCCCGACAACCTCGTCGAACTTGTAGTGTTCTCGAAGCAGGATCGCTATTAGGGTTGAGTCTAGGCCTCCCGAATATGCCAAAACCACCCTCTTGCCCGCCATGCTTTCGGATAAGTTTAGATCTATCGGCTATTAATAAGGATATAGTGAAAAGTCTTCAATCTTTCATGATTCTTTTTAAAGATTCTTCAAAAAATTGCCTCGCTTGCAAAAGATTCTTCTCGGTGCTTTTGAACACTGCCCATGCCTGAGCAAGCATCTCGCGCCGTCTTTCGATCATTTTCCTGACTTCTCCGGGGCTCGCGGATCCCGCCGTAATCCTCTGCCCCGGTATCTCCATGGCGTCTATGGCCTTCTCCAAGACCGTGGGTGGCAGGGTTATGCTTTTGCCAAGCACGCGGCTGGCGGCAGTTGACAGCTCCTCCGGCGTCAATGTTCTCAGCACTCTACCTTGCTCGTGAAGTGCCTTCACTATGTAGCCGACGAGCTTGTGCGCTTCCCTGAGGGATAGGCCAGCATGCTTTATCAGTGCCTCGGTCAGCTCGATCGCCGGCGCATAGCTCTGCTCTATCGCCTCGATAATCTTATCCTTCTTGAACTTTATGGAGCTTATCGTCTTCGCCATTATATTGAGGGAGCTTCTCGCCTCCTTAAGCGCCATCCAGATCAGCGGCTTACCCTCCTGCATGTCTCGATCATATCCCGTCGGCAGCCCCTTCATCAGTGATAGGAAGCCCGTTAGGAGGCCGATCACCTTTGCTGTCTTCGCCCTGAGAAGCTCCAAGATGCATGGATTCTTCTTGTGGGGCATTATGCTGGATGGTGAGGCAAGGCTATCCGGGAGCTCCACGTAGTCGAACTCGCTCGTGGACCAGATTATCAGGTCTTCCGAAATCCTGCTTAGGTTCACCATCATTATGGCGACAGCCGATAATGCTTCAAGGGCGAAGTCCCTAGAGCTAACCGCGTCGACTGAGTTCTCAACCAAGCCGTCGAATCCGAGGAGGCGTGCGACGAGCTCCCTGTTTAGCGGTAATGTTGATCCAGCGATCGCGCATGCTCCAAGTGGAGACATGTTCGTCCTCCGATAGCAGCCCTCTATTCTCTCAATGTCCCTTAACAGGTGATCTAGATGAGCTAGAAGATACTGAGAGACGTATCCAACTTGGGCATGTTGTAGGTGGGTGTAGTGTATTATGGGGGTCTCAAGCTCCTTCTCCGCCCTTGAGAGAAGTTCCTCGGCCAGCTTAAGCGCAGCCTCCCAGATCTCGAGGAGGAGGCGCCTAGTTCTCAGCCTTATGTCAAGGGCTATCTGATCATTCCTAGACCTGCCGGTGTGTAGTTTTCCGCCGATCTCGATGCCCAGCCTCTCTATCACCTTTGACTCAATGAGCTCGTGGACGTCCTCATAATCTCCCTTGAGCCTCAGCTCGCCTTGGATAGCCTTCTCCCTAAGCTCCCTCAGCACCGAGAGTATCTTTGCCGCGTCGTCCCTCGGTATTATACCCTGCTCACAGAGCATGATAACATGCGCCATGGTCCCCTCGATATCATCGAGAAGTATCTCCTGATCCTCGGCGAGGGACGAGAGATAGAATAATGCCTCCTCATCCATTTTTTCCAGCCTCGACCTATAGAGGCCGCCGCTGCCCGCGCTCATACATGGTCACCGCATACAATTCGGCCCTCTAGATAGCTATTACCAGCCCCTATTCCTCGAGCTCTAGGCCATCGCGCTTATGCGTGTGAAGCACTATTGAGGTCACGGTGCTCTTCACGCCGGGTATCCTCAGTATCTTGTCTCTCAGGAATCTTCTGAACTCGCTGATCCCCGGGGTCGCGACGACCGCGATTATGTCAAACTCCCCCGTTACCTCGTAGACGTCAATAACCTCGGGAAGCTTGCTCAACTCCCTACAGACGTTCCCCAGCTGACTGGACTCCGCGAAGACATGTATGAATGCCTTGATCCCAGAACGCTCGATATACGTCATGTCTTATCCGGGGGTTGGGGGCTGATTGGCCAATATTAAGTATTTATGGCCTATTCTATGACCCTTTTTAGGAGCATTATCTTCCCAGGATGCTTAAGCATTAATGAGTGAACCTTCTCGTCGAAGCCCTTCTCGAAGTAAGCCTTCTCAAATCCCCGGACAATGTATGCTAGGAAGTCCACCTCGCTTCTCTCCGCCTCTTCATCTAGGATCCTTTCTAGGTCGCCGACCTTCACCTCGTATTCAGCTTCGTAGCCCATTGATCCGAGCTCCTTGGCGAGGTCTATGAGTGCTTTCTCGGTCTCCTGCTTTGCGGCCTCGATCCCGGCCTTTTCTCGGCCGCCAGCCATGATCTCCGGCACATCTATTATGCTGAGGAGCTTTATGCTGAAGCGCTTGTCAAGCGCCCTCTCGATCGACCTCTTTATCACCTCTGGGTCATCATATGGCCTAACTAGGACCGCGACTCGCATCCTATAGCCGGCCGGCAGGACCATGCCCCTCTCCTCCCTCCCTAGAATCGGCTTCTTGGATAGCTTTCTGAAGACTATGTAGAGGGCGATGCCAGCGGCCATCCAGATGAAGCCGAAGAACCTTCCAGCAGGATGCAGGAGAACTACTAGGATCCAGATCGCGGTCGTCCCTACTAGGCCGAGCAGCCCCAGTATCGGTATCTCAATAGCATACTCGCCCCTCCCCTTCAGCTTTATCGAGAGTGGTATCTTCCATGGCCTGTAAACCTCCCGCTCCCTAATCCTGAGGAGTAGGAGGCTTATCATCAAGAACATGTAGCTTAGTGAGCCGCCGAAGTTGTATAAGCTGGCGAGGAAGGGGATATCGCCTGGCAGGGTTAATAGGAGGCCGATAACCCCGAAGACTATTATCGTCCTCACCGGGGTTCTGAATCTCGGGTGGATATGATAGAACCATCTTGGGATGAGGTGGAATCTTCCCATGCTCGCCGCGAGGCGGGTGACGCCTATCAGGCCTGTGTTCGCAGATGCTAGGCAGAGGACGAACGCCGCGATTGCGACGGGTATTGAGAGCTGCTCGCCTATCACCGGGAACCTGCTAACCAGCACCGCGACCGGGTTCTCGTATGATGAGCCGAGCACGCGCCAGTCTAGGACGCCCATGGAGAGCACACTAAACAACAGGACGGAGAGCATCACGGCTAGGACGCATAGCTTCGCCGCCCTCGGAATCCACCTATACGGCTTCCTCGTCTCTTCAGCGGCCTGCGCTATAGACTCTATCCCTATGAAGGATGCCATAGCAAGCGTTAACCCATAGAGGAAGTTGTTCAAGCCCGTGTCTAAGAAATCGAAGTACTCGACCTCCGCGAGGCGCTCCGGGTTTCCGAGCTGCGTCAGCTGGCTTAGGAAGAGATTGACATCGAATCTCGTGAGAAAGCCCATGGCCAAGATTGAAACCTGGACTATTAAGCCAATTATCACGAGGCCTGAAATCAGGTCAGCTGAATACCTTATCCCCACATAGTTTATCACGATTAAGAATACGACGAGTAGGGAGGCGATTAGCCCGAGGCCGCTTATCTCTAAGCCGGGGTAAATCTGAACCGAGAACCCCTTTATCCATGTGAAGAGATATTTCAGGTATCCAGAGGCGGCGGTTGCGAAGAGGGAGAGACATAGCATGTAGTCGAGCATTATCGCCCATCCGGCTATGAAGCTCAGTAGCGAATTCGAGGCTCTCAGCGCATATACCTGAACCCCTCCAGCATATGGATATGTCGGGGCGAGCTCAGCATATGCAAGACCGATCGAGACATAGATTATGGCCGCTGCTAGGAAGGCGAGGGGCGCCGCCCCCCCAGCATAGAGGGTAACTATGCCGAGGGCTATGAATATGTCTGCGCCCACGTCTCCATAACCCATGGCGAAGGAGCCAAACCATCCAACCTCACGCTTAAGCCTAGCCTCCCTACTCAAGCCCTCAAGACCAGTGATAGACGAAGAAAACCCACCTTAATAGACTAATCTCAAGG
>CAZWXN010000061.1:0-4857 GCA_964637915.1 uncultured Nitrososphaeria archaeon
AAAAGAGGGGATGTAATCCCAAACCTCCCACATAACGGGGAGGAGGTCAGATAATGGCATCAGGGTTGAGGTACTGCTGCAAAGATTTCCCCTCTCCTACCCCTCTCCATCCCCTTGCGTAGAGGCTAGTCGAGTGAATATGGGAGCTTATCTTCCCTCATTCTCGAGGGCCCTCTTATGCTCCTCGTCATCATAGCTCCTATACTTCAGTATTATCGGGCACCATCTTCTCTCGGGGCAGTATCCGAGACGTCTACACTTCTCTCCCATCAGCTCGCCGAGCCATGGGGCCTTTTCACCGACCTGCCTCCAAACCTCATAGGCTATCCTCCTAACCTCCCACTGGGACGTACTGCATGTCCGGGTCGCTATAAAACCCTGAGGCCAAAGGAGGTTGAAGCCATTATAGGATCTTACCGTGTATATCTTCATGGCCTGTGGGATGAGGTAGATTGCGTCGGAGGGGTGTGCGCCTCCTCTAACCAGCTTTTCATAGGCTTCTAGGAGGCTCATCGCCGCCTCCATGAATAGGCTCATGAGCCTCTCGCTCCCGGCTATCCTCGGCGGGATCACCAAATTCTTCTCAGGCTTGGATATGCAACGCTCAGCCGCCGAGTATATCGACTCAATAGCTGTTGGAATCGTCCTGTGTCTTATTGCTTGGTGATATGCAGCGAGGGACATGGGCTCGAGGAATATTGCCTGGATGAGCGGACTCAATGCATGCGCCTTCGCCGGATCCTCTAGAGATTCTCTAGCTAGGTCATGCCGATCTATGAGCGAGATGAGGCTCAGCATTACGGGGCCTTCCGCGCCATGCCTCTCCACAAGGCTCTCGACCAATCCATCCGCCTCCCTATACGGGTTGGCATAGGGGTATGTTGGGAGCCCAATCCTAAACCTCAGCCTAGCCTCTGTGAGTAGGGGCGCGATGCTCCTAGCAACCTCGCCGATCCTCTCGCCGATCACCGAGAGCTCCTCTGGATACCAAGGAGAATTCCTGCCATACCTCCTCGCATCTATGATGAGCCCGAGAAATGTCTCGAGGCTACCGCTCATGAATAGCGATGTCGCAGATGCGAGTGGGAGGACATATCTAGCATCCTCAAGCTCAACACCCTCATTCAGCAGGCGCGAATATGCCTCATACGATGCCTCGATCGCCTTGATGTAAGCCGATCCGAGCCCACTATTCCCCGCCATCCTAGATGGGATGAAGAAGCTCCCCCTCTCGACGATACGCCTCCGCTGAGATTCTTGGAGATATGAGCCGAAGGGCGGCGAGACCAGAAGCATGGATGCCGCCCTGCTACACCGACCCACCTCAAGCTGAAGCATAAGGGATGTCGTCAGGGAGGCGTGGCCTCTCTGCGTGGACTCCCGGTGAAATGTCGAGATAATCTTCCCAAGATCCCTACCGGATCTCAGAAGCTCCTCATACCGCTCGGTCATCGATACTCCTGCTAGCGTCCCGAGACCCTCGATGGCGATAAGAACATCGGGCTCGAGCCTTATCCTCTCGCCATGAAGCTCTATCTCGGCGGCCGGCCCATAGCTAAGCAGCCTCACCAATATGTCCTCGATGCCCAGCATGTCTTTCCCATGGAGATTCAGGTGTCCCTAGATATAGCGCCTCCCTAAACGTGGAGAGAGAATATTACCAGAAGCTATCTCCCATGTAGAAGGACATTCTCCGGGCATTGTATATCCGCGTTCGGTATTATTGCGGCCTTGAGGTCCTTCTTCCCAGCAGCAGACATCGCCTCCTCCAAAACCTCACCCCAATCTCTAATCCACTCAACCTTCTCCGCTGCTATCGGGAGCTGTGGATCCACCTCCGGATACCTTGAATAGATTATCAGCTTCCCCACTTTTCCTAATCGCCTAGGCGGGTTGAATATCGTTCCGCCCCTCCTCCTTCCAAACTTCCCATAAGCATAGTGGGTTACTTGGCCGCGCGGGTCATCAGCGATTAATATCACGATTGCCCCGGACTTGATGCGCTGGCCCCAGGCCGCAAGCGCTAGGCAGGCCTCATTTGACTTCGAGGAGACATTAAGTATCAACACGTCATAGTTCTCTGGAACCGTGCTGGAGTAGATGATCTTAGCATCCTCGACGCCCAGCCTATACTCCTCCATCACATCGCCGCAGAAGATGCGAGTGGAGTCGTTGAAGCCGTTAATCAATACGTCAACCTTGAAGTCTAGGCCAGCGATCCTCGAGAACTCCTCGGCATCCTCGACCAAGATATTGTTCTCCACTCTTCCCCAGCCCGTCGATGGATGGGGATTAGACCCGGCCACATAGCCGCCCAAGGAGCCATGATTATGGTTTATCGCGTTTATTGATGCTATTCCCGGTATCATTATCTTCGGCCCGCCGCCAAACCCAAACATCGGATGAGGCACTATGCAGCCAACAGCTATCCTCAAATCACATGAAAGGTATTCGCCATTAACCTCAACAGGCGTCCCATACTTCGTCTCGCCCACGATCTCGCAGCCGTGAAATGGATCATGATTATAGACCGGATACTCCTCCAAGATCCTCTCACCAAGCTTTCTCGAGAAGTCCATCCTATTCATGGCGCCATGCGCCCCGGTCGCCGCCACAAACCTGACATGATCCGCTGATATCCCCGCGGCTCCCAGCTCCCCTAGGATCGCCTCGGCTATCGGCCCAACCCTCGTGGGCCTAGTATGATCATCAAAAACCACGACAACCTCCCCCCTACCCTCAGCAAGCCGCCGCAGCGGCTTAGAGCCAGCAGGATTCCTCAAAGCATTGACAATATCCTCCACATCGATGGGCTCAGCATCATAGCCCCTCATCCGATAAACTTCAATACTCCATCTCTCGGGAAACTCGAGAACCCTCTCCCTCGAATCGCTCCAAGCAATATCCGGAATTACAACCCTCACTACGTCGTTCATTCGCTCGAGACCCAACATTAATGTTCATTAAATTTTTCTCAAGAGATAGCGTATTCTCCGGGGATGGTGCGGGGGGTGGGATTTGAACCCACGAACCCCTACGGGACAGGGGCCTGAACCCTGCGCCGTTGACCAGGCTTGGCTACCCCCGCTATCTCCTCGGCTAATTCTCTCAAGGCAGGCTTCTCATAAGCCTTATTCCGGAATTATAAGCGTCCCAACTCTTTCCCCGGCTAGAGCCTTCTCTAAGTTCTCGGGCCTCCTACCATCTATAACCAGCGCGGTTATCCCGCTCCTCCTAAGAACCTTTAGAGCCAGTTGGTCTATCAGCTTATACTCGCCGGCGGCGTGGGATGCTCCTCGAAGAATCTCCTCAAGCCTTGATAACGTGACCTCCCTGAGTAGCTTCGCGTCCGGGTTCTTTCTCGGGTCATCCGTGTAAACACCCTCAACATCGGTTGCTATGATCAGTTTCTCCGCTCCGATGGCCTCGGCCGCGAGCGCCGCAACCGCCGTCGTGGATTGTGCCGGCTGCAATCCGCCCGCCACCACGATCACGCCATCGCTAGAGTATTCCAGCAGCTGTTCGAGGCTCTCGGGGATTGCTCGACACGCCTTCTCGCCTATCAGCGCCGAGAACATCATCGCGTGTATCTTGGTCACCTTTATCGCCAGCATGTCGCAGAATGCCTCGCTGAATCCTAGGCTCCTCGCAGCCGATACGTATCTCCTAGCCTCCTCCCCTCCACCAATCACCACGCACCATCTTCCACCGGTAAACCTTCTCGATATTATCTCGGCATAAGTCCTCATGAGGGCGAGATCGAGGCCATCAGCCCTAGATATGAGATGCCCGCCTATCTTTATCACGAGATTAGAGGGCATGATCCCGCAGTGAATATGGGAAAAATAATGTGAAAAATAAGTATTTGGTTTATGGGCCTTTCTGGGTTATCTCCTTGACTATTCCGGCCGCGATCGTCATTCCCATGTCTCTTATCGCGAATCTACCGAGCTCCGGGAAGTCCGCGTAGGTCTCTAGGGCCACGGGCTCTAGGGGCTTCAGCCTGACGAGCGCGACATCTCCGGTCTTGAGGAACTGCGGGTTCTTCTCCAGGACCTGCCCCGTCCTCGGATCCATCTTCTGTATCAGCTCGACGAACTTCACCGCCGTCTGTGCCGTGTGTATGTGCATTACGGGCGTGTAGCCCGCGGCTATCGCGGTCGGGTGATAGATTATGATTACTTGGGCTATGAACTCCTTCGCCACGCTGCATGGGCTGTCCGGGTGGCTCACCACCATTCCCCGCTTAAGCTGAGACCTCTCAACACCCTTTAGGGCGAATCCGATATTGTCTCCTGGTATGGCCTGCTGCATTGGAGTATGATGCATCTCGATGGACTTTACCTCGGCCTTGAGCCCAGGCGGCATTATCACCACGGTATCGCCGACCTTGAGAACTCCAGTCTCAACCCTCCCAACGGGAACCGTTCCGACGCCCTTAATCGAGTAGACAGCCTGGATTGGGATCCTCAGCGGCTTGTCTATCGGCTTCGGCGGCTCCTGGAATAGGTCAAGAGCCTCATAGAGGGTTGGCCCATCATACCATGGCATGTTGCTGCTTCTCTCGATCAGGTTGTCGCCGGTCCAGCCCGAGACGGGTATGAAGGGTATCTTTGAGACGTCGTAGCCAAGCCTCTTCAGAAGGTCCGCTACGCCCTGCTTAACCTCCTCATATCTCTCCTTGCTCCAGTTCACTGTTGGATCATCCATCTTATTGATTAGGACTATCAGCTGCCTTACTCCGAGGATTGAGAGGAGGAATGCGTGCTCCCTTGCCT
The DNA here is from genome assembly GCA_964637915.1 of uncultured Nitrososphaeria archaeon. Classification (GTDB taxonomy): domain Archaea; phylum Thermoproteota; class Nitrososphaeria_A; order Caldarchaeales; family Wolframiiraptoraceae; genus Wolframiiraptor. Next base: position 4,779 of record CAZWXN010000061.1, read on the forward strand.
GGCCTCCCGGCGCGATAGCAACCTCATACTCGCCCTTCTTAGCCGATACAACGAGTATTGCGCAATCCGCCTGGCTGGC
>CAZWXN010000062.1:0-4820 GCA_964637915.1 uncultured Nitrososphaeria archaeon
ATAAGATGAAAACGAAGACAACCATGAAGCCCCTCCCACTATTTCTCCCAACCCTCCCTTCCCTATCCTGTTTTCACGCTCACCTCGAGGTGCCTCTCCATGTTTGAGTTGATTTGGTATTGTTTTAGCTAGTCTTGTCTTTTTAGGGTTAATGTGGGGTATCTTCCTAGGTTTTATCTGCCCTAAAGCATATCTCAGCATCCCGAGGTGCTCTTTCAAATCCTCTGCAAACGCCCTCTCATCGAGCTTATACTCGTCCGCATGTATGAGGAACGGCTCGATAAGCCCGGCCAAAGCCTCGCCAACCACCTTACCCCTCCTAAGCTCGGGAGAACTTGTCGGCGATCCTCTCAGCCGACCTAGCGGCGAGCCAAGCAATAATCAAATTCATAATATTCTTAGGCCCGAAAATAATCATCAAAAGCCCGAAAAGCGCCAAAAACAATAACATAAAGCCCACGGGCGGGAGGATAAACGCTATAACAACCGCTAGGACTACATCGATGATGGGCTCCCTGCTTGAAACCCTTAGTTTATCTAGGATGCCCAAAGCACGACACCCCCCTTGGGGGAAGAGGTAGAGAGTCAGTAGTGGATTAGCTGTGGGGAAAGGGGTTTGTGGGGCGGAAATTCAGCGGATTTATTTCGCCTCTCTGAACTTCCACAAATTCTTTTTCAGCTTCCCTATCTCGCCGAATTCGGGTTTGTGAAAATTTGTGGAGGCGATTTAGAAGAGGGTTAGGCGATCCTTGAAATCAGATATAATAGGATGGGATGAGGGTTTCTTTCCCTCCCCCTCTTTTCTTAGAGACTTAGAAGTGAAGTAGGGCTAAAAGCCAGTTTTAGGCTTTTTGAGGATCTAAAGTCTATTGAGGTGAAAAATCACCTTCAGAACCGCCTCGTAGAGGCTGTAGAGGCGAAATTTCGGGGGATTTAGACAGCTCTACCACACCTATCTCTGGAAAATGAAAATGAAGAAATAAGTCTCAAAAATCCGATTTTTCAAGCCTGTGAGAATAAAAGGGCTTCAAAATGGGCTTATAGAGTCTAGATTCTTTGGCTTATTTCCTTTTTGGACTTCTAGGTCTAGGAGCCTTTAGGTGAATAGTTTTTAACATTTCTCAGAATGTATTTCGCAGCTATGCAATCAGAGTCGCCTAAATGGCCTCCGAGACATAGGCTAATCTTCCCCGAGAATGTTAAGAGGCTCTTAAAGGAACCGGCAGGCAGGCTGATATCCGGAGATCCGGATCAGGTGACAGAGGAGGTTAAGCGGCTGATCGAGGCGGATAACCCGCCGGTAGTCATCGCGGTCGGCGACTATACCTCGGCCAAGCTCAGGGAGCATCGAGCGCGAGTAAACATTTACATCATTGATGGAAGGATCGAGAGAAGGCCATGCCAGATCTTCGATACATCAGGGCTCCGAGTGATCGAGTGCGTGAATGATCCCGGGACGATAAGCCCCGAGGCGGCCTCAAAACTTCATAAGCTCCTCGGAAAGCCTAACATCAAGGATACGGTTCTCCTTGTGAGGGGGGAGGAGGATCTGCTCACCCTAGCCGCGATAATCTCCGCGCCCGAGGGCTCCGCGATAATCTACGGCCAGCCAGGAGCTGGAAGCGTCTACGTAAAAGTGGATAAAGCCCTAAAGAGAAAGGCTCTGGAAATAATCGAGCTCGTGGAATCCAGCGCCCCACATGAGAAGTGAGGTTTATTTAATGGGCGTTAACCGTGAGGATTGCCTCTCGAGCTGGAGGTGGATGGCTTGCCTCGGAGATATCTCAGGACGAGGAGCAGGAAGAGGAAGTATGTGAGGACTCCGGGCGGCAGAACCGTGATCCACTATGTTGATGAGAAGAGGAGTTATCATCACTGTGCTAGATGCGGCGGCATAATTCACGGGATACCTAGGGAGAAGGACTTCAAGCTCACTCATAGCGAGAGGACTGTTGAGAGGTATTATGGTGGCACTCTCTGCCAGAACTGCTTAGAGGAGCTGATTAGAGCGCAGGTTGCCAAGGAGTGGGAAGCGGTTACACAAGTTTGAAGAATTCCTTAACAGCGGTGAGCGCTATTCTGAATACCGAATCCTCGTCTAGGTGACTTGTGTCGAGGACTAGGTGGAATGGCTCAAAGTCCTTTCCCAACTCTATCCCATAGATTCTCCGATATAGCTCGGAGCTCTCTCTATCCCGCTTCTCCAGCATCCTCAGAGCCTCCTCGAATGAAATGCCGCTGCGCCTTGACACCCTCCTAGCCCTAACCTCGAGGCTCGCCTTAAGCCATATATTAAATCCAGCCTTATAGAGCCATGGTAGAACCCAGCTATCAATGACGACGTTGCCTCTCTCGGCGAGCTCCACGAGCTGTTGATCAACTTCCTTATCGAAGTCCGGGTTCCTTAGCCTCTCCTCGAGGAATCTTAGCCCATCAGCGGTCTCCCACCACTCCACGCCACCCGGCCTATATCCACGTTTTATCGCCAGCAGCTTCAGTCCATCTCCACCCGAGACATAGGTGAGACCCAGCGCCTCAGCAAGCCTTCTTCCAAGAGTGCTCTTCCCAGATCCGGCGAATCCGCTGATGCAGATCACGATTCCAGGCATCGTGAATCACCGTTCAGCCAGCATCAAATAAACCAAACCGCTAGGGGACATAGAGGAGGGGCTCCCTGCGGAACTCCTCGATCTTCATGAGCTGTTCAAGTCTCCTTAGAACCCTCTCACGGACCTCGATAGGCTTCATCCTCTCCCTCACAATCCTCCCACCCCTTACCAGGGGCTTGAGAAGAGGCTCAACATTATCACCGCATATGGGGCATTTCTCGAGCTTCGCGTTGAATGGTGTTATCGTGTCATGCAGCCTCCCACATCTATAAACCTGCTTCCTGCCGGGAAGCTTACCCTTCTTCGAGAACGGCCTCCCATCCACCTCAACAATATCCATGGCTAGGTCGATTGATGGTGGGAAGGCTATTGAGGTTCCGACGCCGAAGCCGTCCACTATGTCGGCAAGCTCTCGAACCTGCTCCTCATCCAGCCCCCCGCTCACGAATATCTTGACATGCTTGTAGCCTGCCAGGTCGAGAGCCCATCTTGCCTCCTCCACGATCCTTCTCATGCTACCCCTCCTAGATCCCGGGGTATCAAATCTAACGCCATAAAGCCTCTCGCCTAGAGCCTCAGCCGCCATAAGGGCCTCGAAGCGCTCATCAGAGAGGGTGTCGCATAATGCTATCCTCGGGACATCCGGCGGCATAAACCTGTCAAAGGCCTTCCATGCATCGGGCTGGCTTCCGAATATGAGGATGAGGGCGTGGGGCATCGTGCCGACCGGCTTGACGCCAGCGAGCTCCGCGCCCAGTATATTCGAGACTGCATCGCATCCGCCTATCAGCGCATAGACATCGGCCATCGGCGCTATCGCGGGGTGAATAGACCTTATCCCGAAGAAGATGAGCATCTTCCCATTCGCGGCGATCTTAAGCCTCGCGGCCTTCGACGCTATGCTCGTGGCATGCCTGAGTATCCCGAGAAGACTAGACTCGTATATGCCATACTCGATGTATCTTCCATCTATAGCCATCACCGGCTCATAGGCTCTGAAGAGCTCACCCTCCTCAACCGCGTAGACATCGACATCCTTCCCCTCGAAGAGCGTTGCGACCTCGTTAATGCCCGCGGCTATCGCCCAATCATACCCCCTTGGAAAACCATATGCATGGATCTCGGCGTATGCTCTGACATTCGCCTTGCCAGACTTTTCCAAGACCTCCCTAGTTCTGGCGAAATAAATATCGGTAACCCTGCCCGCCAAGATCTCCTCCTCGGAGGCTATATAGAGCTTCCTATCCATGTGCTACACCTCAAACTTGAGCCTATCTACTGTTGTAAGCTCCGCCTTAAGTATCGCGCTCATGAACCTGAGAGATGCAATATGATCGAATTCATGGATCGTGAATATCGCGTCAATCGGCACCACCAGCTTGTATCCTCTCATGGCGCCGCCGATGGCGGTGCAGAGGACGCATATATTCCCCAGCAGCCCCGTCAATATCAGAGTCTTAATGTTCCTTGATCTGAGAATATGGTCGAGTGGAGTTAAGTAGAAGGCATCATAGCTTGGCTTCCTAATCCTTATCTCGCCATCAGCTGGCTTGAGCTCATCAACGATCTCCGCGCCCCACGTACCCTCAACAGCATGTTCACCCCATATCTTGAACTCCGGATCATCTTTAACATGCCAGTCTTGGGTGTAGATCACGGTGGCGCCAGCTTTTCTCGCAGATGATAAGAGGCGCTTGATCGGCTGGATAACTCCCTCAGCACCCCTCGTATAAAGCTTCCCAGAGGGGCTCACGAAATCATTCTGAACATCTATTATCAGCAGAGCGGATTCCACCGGCTTGACCACAACATCTCTAACCTCGAGCCTCTCAGGAAGCCTCAGGATTTCGGGAAAGCTCATCATGATAAGCCCTCCAGCATAGTTTACAGCCATGAAAATAACTTTTGCGGAATACCTTGAAGGCGGGAGGGCTTAAATTGAGGATGAAGAGGCTTCCTTGCAATGAGTAGTGGTGAGGAGATAGTACTGCCGCTCTGCACTTCATGTAAGAAGCCTATCGAGCCTCATGAGCATGCGGTCAAGTTTCCGTGCCCGAACTGCGGCAAGGTTATTATCTGGCGATGCAGGCTATGTAGGGAGCTTGCGAAGCCCTATATCTGTCCCTCATGTGGATTTACAGGGCCATGAGGTGATTGTATATGGCTAAGGTGGCGATTATAGCGGAGATAATGCCCGAGGACCCCGAGATG
>CAZWXN010000063.1:0-4231 GCA_964637915.1 uncultured Nitrososphaeria archaeon
TGGCTCATACAGCCTCCACCTCTTGGAGCATTATCACCTTATGGGGGCAGAACTGGACACAGTATCCGCAATAGACGCAGATTATGGGTTTCCCGCTCTCTCCATCCATCCATATAGCGCCTATATCGCATGCCTCGGCGCAGTGACCGCAGCCATTACATCGCTCGGGTTTCAGGATGACTCCTCCGCCGGGTCTCGGGATCAACGCATCCTCGGGACATACTCTGGCACATGGTGGATCCGAGCATGCCCTACAGACGATAACCGTGAAACCCCGCTCGACACCACCAGCACTGCGAACCCTGATCGCCGACTTCTCATATCCGGCGAAGCCAAGTCTCCTAGAGCAGGCGAGCATGCAGAGCTGGCATCCAACACACCTATTCGCATCAAGAACAGCTATCCTCTTAACCAAGCAAATAACCCTCAACAACTAGATGATCCGCCAGCTTTAAACATTTCCAGATGATCACCACACTATACACACTCATCGGAATAAGTCCAATACAGGTAAACCTTTATGATTTCAGCGATAACCGGACTCATAACAATAGGTTTGCAGCTAAGAATCGTTTATGATGACGCATCACTCGTTCTAGCATACACCCGAGATTATTCCCCATCATATTCATGCCTAGGTTATTGTGGGGGTTTGGTTTAGATTAAAATGGCCGAGAACATCTTCTATTGCGGCCGTGAGAGGGATAGAGTTGCTCGCGGAGGTTGCGCGGAGGCTTGAGGAGGCTGCTAGGTCGAATCATCGAGTCCTAGTATACTTGGCGAATGAGTGTGTTCAGCGCGGCATCTTCAAGTCCATCTTGGACCAGTTCATCGGTGTCAAGGATAATCCTCGGATCCTGCTCGCGTATAGGGAGAGGGAGGATTTGGGGGCGAGGATGCTGATCAACGAGATGCAGGGGGTAAGGTTCAGCGAGGTAAATTATGATGATGTTGAGAAGATTCTTGGGACGACGTGGGACGCCGTCATAATGGATGTTAATCGGCAGATGAGGCCGAATGACCTCGGGATACTCGTCGAGGTGGTGAGGGGCGGTGGGATGGTGATGATGATCGGGCCATCAGCCCGGGAGATCGACTCATGGGTAACCGACTTCCACCTGAAGTGCGTGACGCCGCCATTCGAGGTGAAGGATCTGGTGAAGAGGTTTGAGAGGAGGATGTTCTCGAAGACGATCGGGAGGTCGGGCGTCATCTACATAGATCCTGACGGCGAGGTGGCTTTCGGCGACATGCCAACACCTCAGCCTAGGATGATCACAGAACCCTTCGGCACAATCTTCCCGCGCGAGATCTATGAGCTCTGCATCACAAATGATCAGATTCTTGCCTTGAAGGCTGTTGAGAAGCTTCTGCCGAAGAGGAGGTGGGCCATAATCCTAAAGGCTAATCGTGGCCGGGGCAAGTCAGCAGCTCTAGGTCTCATAGCCGCATGCCTGATACTGGGCAGGAGGAAGAGGAGGTTCAAAGATATACTCGTGACATCGCCGGAGCCCGAGAATGTTCAGATGGTCTTTGAGTTTGCCTGTAGGGGGTTGGATAGGGTTGGCGTGGAGTATAATCTTAGGGAGCGGCAGGGCATACCAATGGAGCTGGAGTACAAGTTCACGAGGATGTTCTATAGAAGACCTCTATCAGCATTGAATGCGAAGGCTGGGATAGCTCTGATAGATGAGGCGGCTGGAATACCTGTCCCAATACTCCTCGGCTTCAAGAAGAGGTTCTGGAGGGCGATCTACTCCTCAACGATACATGGCTATGAGGGTGCTGGCAGGGGGTTCATGGTAAGGCTTCTTACGAGGCTTAGAAAGGAGTTCCGCCAAGACTTCGTGGAGCTGGAGATGAAGGAGCCGATAAGATATAGCGACGGGGATCCGGTTGAGTCATGGCTCTACGACATACTCCTTCTCGACTCCGAACCGGCGACCCTAGACCCGGATGAGCTAGAACTAAGGCCCGAGGAATGCGAATACACGGAGCTTGACAAGGACAAGCTGTTCATGGAGGATGAGCATATCCTGAGGCAGCTTATAGGCCTCTATGTCCTAACGCATTATAGGAATAGGCCGAATGATGTCGCTATGCTAGCGAACTCGCCGCATCATATGGTCCGGGCGCTGCTCTCGCCGAGCGGCAAGGTGCTCGCAGCCCTCCATCTCTGTCTCGAGGGCGATCTATCAGATGAGCTGCTACGAGAGATTGAGACCCTGCCAAAGGGCCACATGATACCATCGGTGATAAGCAGATACTACCCATACATGAAGAGCTTTGGGAGGCTCAGGGGCTTAAGGGTCGTGAGGATAGCAGTCCACCCATCACTATGGGGAAGGGGCTACGGCTCCCACGTTCTCCAGAAACTCTGCGAGGAGTTCAGGCAAAAGGGCTTCGACTGGGTTGGAGCAGGATTCGGCGCTAGCCCGCAGCTACTACGCTTCTGGTTCAAGAACGACTTCTATCCCGTAGCGATAGGGCCGCTCAGGAACAAGGTTTCCGGGGAGTTCAGCGTGATAGTTGTGAAGCCGTTAACCCCGAAGGCTGAGAGATTCGTCGAGGAGCTCGGGAGAGAGTTCAGGCTCAGGCTGATAAACGGCCTCTCGGACCCATACTTCGACATGGATCTCGAGACCGCTTGGATACTATTATCTAAGACCGCCGGCAGCTATAAGCCCAGACCATATTTCAGAGGCTCTCAGAAGATGAGGCTTGAATCCTATCTGAAAGAGTATGTGAATTATGAGGGCGCATCTGACGCGATCAAATGCCTCGTCGAGGCCCACTTCCTATCAACGAAGAACAAGAGGATTGGGCTCTCGGAGAAGGCCGAGAAGCTCCTGATAGCGAAGACCCTCCAAGGAAGAAGATGGGATCAGATAGGCAAGATACTCAGGGAGAAGCCGGAGGACCTGATAAGCCTAATGAGGGAGGCGGTTATCAAGCTCTCGGAACATTATCTATAGCTTCCTTGCATCGAGAAATTCTTGGCCAAAGGTCGTCCTAATACATTGGATGAATGGTTTATGTGAAGGTGCGCTGGGAGCGGTGCATCTCAATAGTCTATGTATAAGACCATAGATTATGGAGGGATGATATTTATTGCGATAACACGTGTTTGTAATGGGCTTTGGATACCGCAACAATCGCGCTAGGGATAGGTTATTTTCTTTCCTTCTTAATGGCGGTAGCTCTGGGTGGAAATGATGCTGCAACACCATGTGATACTTCTGTCGGCGCTAGGGTTATCTCGATTAGGAACGCGCTCATCCTCTTCGCGATCTTCACGAGCATCGGCGCGTTGACGCAGGGATACATGGTAATGAAGACTATCGGTAGGGGCATAGTGCCGGCCATAGACCTGCTCGGCGTCCTGATAACGGTCTCAGTAGCATTCGCATGGATAATGTTCTGCAACTTCTATGGCCTCGAGATCTCAGTCACCCACTCGATAATAGGTTCCGTCCTAGGCTACGGGATCGCGGCCTACGGCCTCGGCCGCGTCAACTGGAGCCTCATGACAAACATAGTCGTGAGCTGGATAACATCGCCCATATTCGCGATGCTCATGGCATACTCCGTCTACAAGCTCCTAGCGCGCGTTATAAGAGGGAAAAACTCGCTGGCCTCAAGGATAATGCCCGCCCTCCTCATAGCAGCCCTCTGCTACTCGGCCTACGCATTTGGCACAAATGATATAGCTAATGCCACGGGCGTCTACGTAACGATAAGCCAGATAGTCTTCGGGGGGCTGCCGGAGCAGAACATAATGTTCATCCTCGCGGCATTTGGGAGCATTGGCGTGGCTACTGGAGGCTTCCTCCTCGGAGCCAGGGTCATCGGGACCGTGGCCTTCAGGATAACTAAGCTCGACCCTGTCTCAGGATTCGCGGCCGAGCTCGCGAACGCCTTAGTAGTACACATGTTCACAACAATACCATACATGATCATTGGCTATGGCATACCGATCTCAACATCAATCGCCGGCGTGGGCGCTGTGATAGGGGTCGGTCTCGCCATGTACAGGTCGGCGGGCGTGAATAAGAGGACCGTTCTAAAGCTCTTCATGGCCTGGGTTGGAACCGTCACCGTCACGGCTGCCGCGAGCTACACGCTCTACACTCTCATCGCGCCAGTAACGGGCCCAATCATTCCATGTCAAGCAAGTGAGGCATGAGTGTTAAACTAAAGTATAAAATGGGGATAGGGCTGGCCGACGGGC
>CAZWXN010000064.1:0-4005 GCA_964637915.1 uncultured Nitrososphaeria archaeon
ATACGGTGCCGGGCTTCCGCGGAAGGAGGATAGATCTCTCAGCGCATCCTGATGGCTTCGCCATAGGCCCGGCGTTGACGACAGCCGAGTTTGTTAAATGCGGCGCCGAGCAGGTCTTCGTGATAGAGAAGGGTGCGGTCTTCGCGAGATTTGTCGAGGAGGGGGCGGACAAGAAATACAAGGCGATACTGATACATACGGCGGGCCAGTCGCCGAGGAATTGTAGGAAGCTGATAAGACGTCTTCATGATGAGCTGAACCTGCCGATATACGTCTTCACGGATGCGGATCCATGGGGGGTCCACATAGCGAGCGTCCTAATACATGGCTCAGCCCTCAGCGCCCACATAAAAGAGATAAACGTGCCTGATGCGGTCTGGGCGGGGGTCTGGCCTAGCGACATAAGAAGATACAAGCTCCCATCCATGAAGCTCTCAGAACGCGATATCAAGCGGATCCAGGAGCTCGAGAATGATCCAAGATACCAGAATGACCCGTGGAGGAGGGAGATAAAGGAGTTCTGGAAGATTAAGAGGAAGGCGGAGCTGGAGGCATTCAGCAGATATGGTCTCGAGTTCATAGTAGAGGAGTTCCTGCCTGAGAGGCTTGCAGAGCTCCAGAAACGCTAAAGAGAAAGAAAATAGCTACGTGTGTTGATTTCCGAGTCTACCTGACGAAGCCCATCGTAAGGCCTCTAATCAGGTATTTCTGGATCGCTATTGCTAGTGTTATCACCGGTATCGAGATTATTACTCCGGCGGCAGCCAGCGGTCCCCAGAGAATCCCATACTGGTTAGAGAAGTAGGCGGCGAAGACCGTCAATGGCATGGCAGCCTCTCCAGGCGCTAGTAGCAGCGGTATCAGGAACTCCGCCCAGCTGAATAGGAAGGCGAAGATTGCCGCGGTTGCCAGCCCACCCGAGGCCTGCGGCAGGACGATCTTATAGAATACCTGCCACTCATTACATCCATCAAGCATCGCCGCCTCCTCAGTCTCCTTTGGGACACTCTTAAGAGCGCCTATCATAAACCATGTCGTTATCGGGAGCGTCACCAGCGGGTAGACTAGTACAAGGCCTCCAAGCGTGTTGTAGAGGCCAACGGTCCTTGTTAAGACGACGAGGGGGTATAGTATGGCGACCGCCGGTATCATTCTCAGGCTTAGAATCCAGTTGGCGAATGCTGATCCGCCGGCGCGGTATCTAAGTATCGCGTAAGCCGTCATCGCGCCAAGGATGCATGTTACAAGCGATACGCAAATTGATACAATCAGGCTATTCATGAGATACCGGCCTATCGGTGGGAAATGTCCCCTAACACCATAGATCCCGCCCGTGACAAGCACCTCGAAGTAGTTCCTGAGCGTCGGCTCCCTAGGTATGAGCTCAGGCGTCGCCCACTCGCCTATAGGCTTGAAAGATGTGGCTATCATCCATATGAATGGTGTCAGGTATGCAATGCATACCAGCCAGCAGGCAAGAGTGACGATGATAGTGAGTACATGGGGCCTCTTCATCCTCTCACCCCCATATTATCTTCTCAACCTTGAATAATCTCATGAGGGTCATCATGACTAGTGTTATGGCCATTGCGAGCAGGATTACGGAGAGGAGGGCGGCATAGCCAATATTTGCCTTAGCGGCTGTTAGTGTGAACCCGACCTTGTATATGTAGAATGGCAGTGTCGTCGTGATATTTCCCGGTCCTCCGAAAGTCAGCATATAGATTATGTCGAAGATCCTCAGGGAGTCTATTAGTCGTAGTAAGGCTATCACCATTATAACCGTCTTCGCCATCGGAAGGACTATGTGCCTTAATAGGCTCAAGCCCGTCGCGCCATCTAGGGAGGCGGCCTCTCGTATGTCGGGGGGAACGCTTTCAATACCACTAGCGACAGCTAGCATAACAAAGGGGGTCCATTGCCATATATCCAGAACAGCCAGGACGAAAATTACGTTAAATGGATCGCCGAATGGCGCGCTGAGCCACGGCTGCGGGGGCAATCCAACAGACTGGAGGAAAGCATTCAGCGGCCCGTATGTGAAGAAGATCATCTTCCAGTTCAAGCCTACTATCACGGCCGGTATGCTCATCGGGATCAACATTAATGATCTTATGAGGATCTTCCCCTGAAGATATCTTGATGTGAAGATTATCGCCAGAAGTATCCCCAGCCCAACCTGAGTCGGGACAGTAATCGCTGTCAGGAGAAACATGATCCCAATAGCATACCATGCTTCAGAATCATTTGCGAATGTCACGAAATTATCAAGACCCGCGAATCTCGGAACGAAATCAACCAATGGGTTAAAGCTCTGAAACATCATGTAATAGAGGTAGATTGTTGGATAGATCGTCAACATCAGCAGAAGAATTAGCGCGGGCAGAATTAAGGGAAGCACACCACGCCTCATTTTCTCAACACTATGCAGTCTAGTGAATTATTCCTCATTTAAAGATTTGCGAGAACTATATTAGATTGAATGAAAAGCTTTATAAGCTTCTGAGGAACTCTGATAATTGCTATGTCCCGTGAAAAAGAACCTCATCCACTCTTTAATGAGAAGATATCGAGGAGGGAGGCGCTCTCTAGGGCGGCTAAGATCGCTATCGCGGCTGGAGTAGCCGCGGTGGCGGCTGGTGTCGGCGGCTATCTGGGCTGGCAGTATCTTGCAAGGCCTAAGGCGAAGATTCGTGTCGTCGCGATCGCGCACGCCGCCCCAGGCATGAAGGCTGTTGCCGAGGAGGACTTCATGAAAGCTTACCCGAATATTGAGGTTGAGACCCTTCTATTCGACTGGGAAACTGGTCGGGACAGGCAGCTCCATGAATTCGCAACACGCGCGGGCGAATATGATGTCGTAATGTGGGACTGCATCTACACCGGCGCGTTCGCGCCCCACTGCTACCCGATTGATGAGCTAAGGGCAAAGTACCCAGATGCCGAGATCTTCAAGGATTACGGCGACTTCCTTCCAACCATTGATAGGAGATACATGCAGTGGGAGGGCAGGAGAATAGGGTATGTGATCTGTGCGAATGTTATGGCGATGTTCTATCGGAAGGATCTCTGGGAGGATCCGAGGATCAAGGATATGTATAGGAAGTGGATAGACAAGAACCTGGCAGACCTGCAGGCAAAGGCTCCTGAGATAGGCCTCGACCCAAAGAAGATCCCAACAGAGCTGAAGGTCCCAACTCTACTGGAGGATGTCTATGCCATTGGAAGGTTCTTCACGAGGAAGTTCAACCCCGACTCACCAGTTGAGGCCGGCAACAGTATAATGGCGATGAGGACGCATACGATCCACTGGGAGTATGCCTGGCTCTTTGCTCAATGGAGGAACTCGCCAGAGGGTAAGGCGAAGTGCGGCGAGCTCAAGGAGCCGTGGGGAGGCCTCTTCACGGAAGATGGCAGGATAGCATTCGACCCCGATGTCACTGACATGGGCGTTAAGGTGCTGAAGATGTTTAAGGAGTTCTGTGAATACGTGCCGAACCCGATGCAGACCGAGTGGTCAGAGTGCATGGAGCTGCTCGGCAGAGGCCATGCAGCAATGTGGGCTGGATCATGGGCCTCAACATTCATAGACTTTATCGAGAAGGCTCCTGAGGAGTACCCGGAGACTGCTGGTAAGATCTGGGTGGCACCAGCCCCGGGCGTCCCAATAGATGGAACATGGCAGGTTGGAGTCAACAGGTACTCGAAGTACCCGAAGGAGGCTTGGCTCTACTGCCAGTATCTGGTGCTCCGCGAGTCGGCGATAAAGCAGTGGAAGGTCTCATCATCATTCCCAGGCCGCCGCTCCGTGATAGAGGAGCTTGCACCACAGTATCCAGGTATATTCAAGGAAGTCTTCCTAGACTCGCTACTTAGAGCCGACTTCAGGAACTATGTTCCAGAGAACCCGATGCTCGAGGACTCAATAGCCAAGTGGGTCACAGAATACGTGGCCGGCAGGATCGACGCCGAGACAGCCATACGCGAACTAACAAAGGAGTGGAA
>CAZWXN010000065.1:0-3901 GCA_964637915.1 uncultured Nitrososphaeria archaeon
GGGCTCGGGTCTGCGGGTGAGTTTAAGTCCTATTTCCGAGCCTTATACTTTGGGATGTCTGGGGGTCATAGGTTTCTCGAGCATATGAGCGATGTCTTTGTTGAGGCTTGGGGGCCGACGCTTGAGGAGGCTTATAGGCAGGCAGCCCTAGCATTCTATGAGACGCTCACGAGCCCCGAGAAGGTTCTCGGCTCCGAGGAGAGGCTCGTCGAGGCCTCAGGGATGGATCTCGAGGAGCTCCTCTATGACTGGATTGAGAAGCTTATCATACTCTTCGACTCCGAGGGCTTCTTGGCGCATGAGATCATCGTGGAGAGGATCTGGAGGGAGGATGAGATGTGGAGGCTTAGGGCGGTTCTCAGGGGCGAGAGATATGATCCGGGGAGGCATCCGCAGGGGACGCATGTCAAGGGCGTCACGTACCATATGATGGTGGTGGATGCCGAGTCGCCGGTGAAGAGGGTTCGGGTCCTCCTAGACATCTGAGGAGGGTTATGATGGAGGCTTTCACGGCGCCGAGGAGGAATACTAGGCTCGACGTCCTCATACCATCATCCTTCTCGAGGGAGGCCTCCAGCCCGAGGGATAAGATGCTTAGGCTCGGGATGCTGGCGAGATTCCTCGCAGCCGCCAGGGTTGAGGCGCTGATAATATATCACGAGGACCCTGAGAGGCCTGATCGGAGAAACGCTGAGTACATTAAGCTCGTGATGGATTATCTGAACACGGCGCCATATCTGAGGAAGAGGCTCTATGAGCTTAGGCCAGAGCTCCGCTACGCCGGCCTCCTGCCGCCCCTCAATATCCCGACGCACCCGGAGAGGGCTAGCCTAGACTATCCACATTATAGGGAGGGGCTCGTGATATCATCGGGCTCAAAGTCCGTGGTGGAGGCGGGGCTTGAGAAGCCCCTGAGGCTGAGGCGGAGGCTTGCAAAGGGCTCTAGGGTTGTCCTGAGGATAGAGCCGCGGGGGGATGGAAGGGTCAGCGTGGCCGCGAGGTCTAGGAGGAGCGTGGAGGTCTATCCGGGATTCAGGACCGCGATAATCGAGGAGGGGCTCCCGGAGATCGTCGGAGGCTATGATCTCAGGATAGCGACATCGAGGAAGGGCGCCGATATCCGGGAGATATTACCGGCGCTGAAGGAGGCTTGCATAGGAAAGGAGAGGATATGCGTCGCCTTCGGCGCCTCGAGGGAGGGGCTCTACGAGATCGCCGAGAGGCAGGGATTCAAGCTCGAGGACCACTTCGACTACATCGTAAACGTGATGCCGCTTCAGGGTGTTAGGACCATTAGGACTGAGGAGGCCGTGGCATACGCGCTCGCGATCCTCAACCTAGTCTTAGACTAGTAACCCCACCAGCCGACCTCCTCGACGCGGTATATTCTCCTCCTCCTCAGGAATATCATTAGTATTGAGATCGCGACTAGGGCCGCAGCCCCTGCCATTATCATCATTGTTAGGATCCGCTCGTCCAGGCCTCCCGGTGGCTTGATCTCGGTTGTCTGCTGGCTCGTCGCGTTTGGCTCCTCGATCCACGCGCGGATGAGATATGCCCCGCCGCTCCTATCCGCGAGATTGTCGACCCTGATTATGAACTCGTATATGTCGCCTGGCTTCCACTCTCCGGAGACGTCGAGCCTGATCTCTCCCCCGGGCTCCCTGCTCGAGCCGTATGTGAGCCTGCGATCGCCCATGAATAGTGATGCTGATAGCCTCATTTCTCCGAGCGGGTCCACTATGACCCTGACCACGCTCCTGCTGCTGTTTAGCCTAGCCCTGATGATATAGTAGTCAACGTGATCCGCGAAGTCTCCGCCATCATCCGCTGATGCTATGTATCCCTTGGCCTCGATGATCTTCCCGGGCGAGATGTCCGGTAGGCGTATTGCGGTCTCTGGGCTTGAGCCCGCATCACCCATCCCGGGGGCATAGTCCTCGACATTCTCGAGCATGAATGTGAGATTATATTTCATGGAGCCGCTATACCATCCTAGGGCAAGGTAGTGGCTCTGGGCTGGGCCGCCGGACTCTAGGCTTGGCTGGTATGCTATCTCTATCCTGTCTCTCGTCCCGGAGCCATACTGGATCTTCCTCTGGGTCACGAGCTCGCCTGACTCCTTGTAGAGGGAGATTATGCCCCTGCCCTGCTCAACCCCGATCATCTCGACCTTTATCTTCAGCCGGTATCCGGGCTTGAGTCCATCCAGCCTAAAGCACTGCTGGCTATTGTTCGCGTTCAGGGTGTAGTGGCCGGATTCCGGGATTGTTATCTCGCCGGGTATCAGCTTGACGATGGGGGCCGTCTCGAAGCTCTCCCCGGGCTCCTGGCATAGGGCTGACTGGGCCATAAATACGGCGAGGAGCATGATCGCGATGAGTGCTAGGGCTTGCCTCGACCTCATCCCCGATATGCTCCAGCCTCTAGTGTATTAGGTTTTTCCTCCCAGGGAAAGAGCCCGGAATACTCCGGGATGACATGAGATGTGGAAGAGAGATTAGTCTCTCGGGGAAAGAATTTTTCACAAAAAAATTTGGGGAGTTTAAAAAATTGGGAAGGTTGGGGTGTTTTACTTCTTCGGTGGTGGCGGTGGGTAGATGCCGAGCCTGCGTCCGCGCCAGCGGACGTACTCGCTGATGATTATCGCGAGGACGATTACCAGCAGTATGATGCCGACGATCAGCGCCACGAATGTTCCGAAGTCTAGCGGTATTCCAGCTATCTCCGTGAATGGCGGCAGCGCGAACTCAACGGTCTTCGGCACCTTAGCCATTATATCGGCCTCTGTCAGGGTCACAGACTTCTCGTCCTTGAATGTCTTCCAGTCGACCTTGACCGTGTATGTGCCCTCGGCGAGCCCCGTGAACATGGCCTCGCCCTTGTCATCCGTCACCGCTGTTCCGACTAGTGCTCCGGCGCTTAGGATGTCCACCCTAGCTCCGGCCAACGGCTGCCCTGCAGCTCCCCTGACTATCACCTTGATGCTTCCTAGGCCGTATAGTATCTTGAAGTCTGTGCTGGCTCTCGAGACTGTTATCGTGGTTGTAATGGTCTTCTCCCTCGTCACTGTAACCGTGTATGATATCGGCCTGCCTGCCTCGTCCTCAAGCGGCACCATCTGGAATATTGCCCTGCCCTGGCTGTCGGTCTTGGTCTCTACGCCCTCAAGCTTGACCGTTGCTCCTCCGACAGGCCTTCCATCGACATCAACAACTGTTATCGCTATGTCGCCGACCGGGAGCACTAGCTCCTTGAGTCCCTCTGGCAGCCCAACATATGAGGCGGCTGTGGTCTTGCCATAGGCGGTGTAGCTGACGGTCACTGTGTAGGTCTTGGCCTTGATCATCGCCACGACATTCACCTTGTTATCCTTGACCGAGATGCTGCCATATGGCGCATTCTCCACCGATACCTTCTCAGCCGTTACCGGTATCGCCCTTCCAGCCAGGTCCTTGACCGCGAATATGGCGTCCGTGAGGCCTAGCTCAACGTCCATCGTGACTGTTCCGATGTTGACTGTGCTGAGGTCGAATGTCTTCCTAGCGACCGTCTCGCCCTTCCACGTCACCTCGACCGCGTATGTTCCTCTTGGCAGCATTAGCAGGCTGACCGTGTCCCTTCCACTGAACACCGCCTTGAAGCCTATCTCCTTGGCCTCTACCACTATCTTCAGGTCCCTTGCGAGGTCCGGTGTGAGGGTCTTGCCCTCATATCCGAACCTCATCTTAGCGTCGAAGACCGCCGCCCTCACGTCAGCATGCTCCTTGACTAGGGAGCCGGTTGGAGCCTCGCCAGCACTAATGTAGAGTGTTCCAGTTGGCAGTGCTCTCGGCAGCATCACCTTCCACTCTACCTGGTCGCGCTCGCTGTTGTAGACCTCCTGAGCCTTGCCGACTAG
>CAZWXN010000066.1:0-3696 GCA_964637915.1 uncultured Nitrososphaeria archaeon
CCATCAGGATGCGCTGAGAGATCTATCCTCCTTCCGCGGAAGCCCGGCACCGTATACTCTATCACGAGATCCCCGTATATTGAGGCCCTCTCCTCCGGGAATATATTGAAGTCCTCTCTCGGGAAATCTAGGATTGACTCGAGCTGCATTATCAGCTCATCGCTCTCGGCCTGATCCTCGAAGTCTATTCCCTCCCCTATCGCAACATAGTAGGTGTCCCTGAGCGTTGATGTTTTACCCCGCTGAATGAGCTGCTTGGCGAATGCGGCTATCCAGAGGAGCTGGGCGAATGGCCTCAGGTGCCGGACATTCCTCGCGGTTCTCTCCATCCTCCTGCTCCCAAGCACATACTGTCTCAGCCTCTCATCATATACTATGTTCGAGGTGGTTCTCGCCGGGATCTCGAGCCTCGGGAAGGCCCCCCTCTCCAAGTCGGATACAACGCGCTCCCCAAGCTTCTTCAGGCGGTCGAGCACGGCCTGCTTTATCTTGTCAGAGGCGTAGATCTGCTTACTCATGGATGCTCCTAGCCTGATCCCGGGCTATCCACTTATTAGCGATTACGAGTTTATCCTCAAATTCTAGGTGACTAGGCAGCTTGTCCACCCGCAGTCAATGCACTTGACGCAGCCTTCTTGATAAATGAGGTTCGGGCTTCCACATTCGGGGCATCTCTCATAAGGTTCTTTCTTGACCGATTTACTGCTGACGGCTTTCTCAACCTCTATCTCCGCATGCTCTCCACCCGCATAAGCTACCTGGAGTATCCTCTTCTTACGCTCGACATCCTCTATCTCCTGGACACTGACGGTGGGCGGCTCGATCCCAAGCGACCTCATGAGCTCGAGAGTCTTGTTGGGGGTTAGAGCGATGTATCTTGAAAGCCTCTGCGTCGGCGTGACCAAGACCTGCGCGGACTTCGACGTATCCCTATAGATTGTTATACCCTTCAGCCCAAGCTTGTAGGCGAAGAGATATGCCTTCAGGACATCATCAACCGTAACCCATGCTGGCATGTTTATTGTCTTGCTGACCGATGCATCAACCCACTTCTGGAACTCATATTGTGCCCTAACATGATCCCACCAAGGTATGTCATAAGCGACGAGGAAGACCCTCCTCATATCCTCCGGGATCTCCTCGATGCCCTGAACAGATCCACCATTCTCAGCCACCTTCTTTAGTATTATGATGTCATTCAAGAGGCCGCGCTCCTTCAACTGCCTCTCAAACTCTATGTCTATGTAGTAGAATGTTCCAACGGTTACGCGCTTCTCATATACTAGAGCGAACTGCGGCTCAAGCCCGGATGAGACGTCGACGAGCATCGAGATGCTTCCTGTCGGCGCGACTGAGGTTACGTGGCTATTCCTTATCCCATGCTTCTTTATCTCTTCAACAAGCTTATTCCAGTTCAACGTCCACTCCTCAGGATGATAGAAACCCTCAATCGGGAGCTCTCCCTTCGGGTATGCCGAGTCCCAGTAGAGCGGGAATGGACCGCGCTCCTTAGCGAGCTCAACGCTCGCGAGATAGGCGTGATAGGCGATGAACTCCGCGAGCCTGCTCATGAAGCGGAAGCCCTCCTCACTGTTATACGGTATCCTGAGCGCGAACAATGCATCCGCAACCCCCATGACGCCGAGACCTATCCTCCTAGACCTCTTCGTCCTATACTCTATCTGCTTCAACGGATACTTGTTCACATCTATCACGTTATCGAGAAACCTGACAGCAAGCCTCACAGTCTCCGCAAGCCCATCCCAATCAAAATACGGCCCCGACTCACCATGCCTAACAAAGGCGTAAACATTCACGCTCCCAAGATTACAGGACTCAAACGGGTAAAGCGGCTGTTCGCCACATGGATTCGTCGATCTTATGGGCCCGAGTTTCTCTAGGAATATGTTGTGTTTGTTCATGTTGTCTTGGAAGAGGACGCCTGGGTCGCCTGTCTTCCACGCCATCTCGGCAATTGTTCTGAGTAGTCTTGCCGGGTCTATGGTTCTCCAGATCTTTCCATCCCTTGGGTTTCTTAGCGGGTATGGTTTGCCCTGCTCATAATGTTCCCAGAAGTCCGGCGTGATCAGGACGGATATGTTGAAGTTCTCGAGGAAGCCCTCCCGCTCCTTCGCCTTTATGAATGTCTCGATGTCGGGGTGCCATATCTCGAGTATCCCCATGTTTGCTCCACGCCTCTTCCCACCCTGCTTAACCACATCCGTCACGGTGTCTATTATTCTCATGAATGAGACTGGGCCTGATGCAACGCCGAATGTTGAGAAGACGATGTCCCCCTCGGGCCTTAGCCTGGAGTAATTTATGCCCACGCCTCCTCCCGACTTGAATATTAGAGCTGCATGCTTCGCGGCATCCATTATTGACTCTAGGTTATCGTCTATATGTAGGACGAAGCATGCGCTAAGCTGGCCCAGCCTTGTGCCGGCGTTGAAGAGTGTTGGGCTATTTGGCATAAACCTCTTGCTCACCATAAGCTGATAGTATTGGAGGAAGTTCTCGTAGTAGCTCTCGAACTCGCCCGCCTCGAGCATCTTGAGGAACTCGCTCCATGAGACCTTCATCGCCCTCTCCCTGTTCAGCTCATCATAGAGATACTTCATCCGCTCTAGGTGCCATCTATTCCAAGTTACCTCGAATGATCCATCCGGCCTTCTGCCGAGGCCGAGCCTCCCCTCATATCTCGCCGGGTCAAAGTCCTCCTGTGGATGCTCCTCCTGGCCGAAGTCTCTATCAAAGATCCGGGGATCATGGAGTATGTCTGGGATGACTATTAGGGCCGCAACCCTCTGGAACATCTGCTTCGGCGTCTCCCTTAGCCTGCCGCTCTCATCTCTCAGGAGATATCTGCTCGCCATGAGCCGGAGAGCGTTGAGGCTAAAGGCCTTGTCAACCTCATCAACATGATCCTTCTCAAGTATCCTCTTCTTCTCCTCTCTAATCCTCTCCCTCTCCTTCCTGTAGAGGATGTATGCCTTCGCGACCTCGTAGAGGTCGAATTTTACGAGGCTTAGCTCGACTATATCCTGGATCTCCTCGACATGTGGTACCTTCTCGGCCCCATATTTCTCCGCGATTATCTTCAAGACATATTCGACGACCTTGTTCAGGCTCTCCTCGTCATAGCGGTTGACATGGACCATCGCCTTTCTTATTGCCTCACGTATTCTCGTCGGGTCGAAGTCGACTACTCTTCCATCTCGCTTAATGATCTTCTTAATCGGGAACTCTAATTTTCTCGAGTTATTCTTCAACTTTCTATACTCCCCAATTACATTTTCAAGTCACTCGATTGATTTAAGGGTTGAGGTGATCCCCGGAATGGGTCTATCATCGCGTGAGGAAAATAAGTGGGCTTGAATTGAAGATCTTCAGCGCGGTGAAAAGATCTTGGGGGAGGTCTCATGAGAAAAGCTCTGAGAAAGTCTGTTTTCGCCTGGGACTGGTCGAGCAGGCCCTTTCTCCGCCATGCTCGGTCTTTGGCCATACTAGGCAACCCTCCTGAAAGAGGCTAACCCCTTTCGCCGGGCCATGGGAAAGCATATTTTTCTCTAGGCTTTTAATCGGGTTACTGGGGGCTGAAATGGATCTGGAGACGAGGATGGAGCTCATAATGCGGCCGCCGACCGAGGAGGTCATCACGCCGGAGGAGCTCAGGATGCTGCTTGAGGTGAATGA
>CAZWXN010000067.1:0-3671 GCA_964637915.1 uncultured Nitrososphaeria archaeon
CCGAGGCCTGTGGAGATCAGGTTTACTATATGCGTGTTTATCCATCTTATTCCGGAGAAGTATTGTGCTTGTTGTCCGCAGTGATGAGGGTTTTCGACGATCCTTCCGCATTCCCGGCACCTGTATTTTCCTTGTACTCCGGCTCCGAGTAGGCTGTCTATTGTCGTCCCGATGACTCCTGCTGGGATTAGCATTAGGGCTAGCTTTGGTGAGGCTGCTCCGAGGATCCATGATAATGCTCCAAGTATTAGGAGGGCTATTATGCATCCAAGGTATCCGTAGGGTGAGATGGCTCCGGGTGTCCCCTTCTCAACACTCTCAAAGCTCGTTATTAGGCGGGGCTTTCCGCGATAGAATAATCCCACCTCGGTTGCGAGGGTGTCGGCGAAGGCCGTTCCCACGGCGCCCAGATAGCCAGCCGCCATGATCCTCTCATCACATGATAATAGTCTCGGGATGAGTATCGCCAGCGCTGGAGCAAGGCCATTCGCCAGCACATTCCTCCAGCTCCTAATCCAGTCCTTGTCAATATGTAGCTCGCCGACAACATTAACTCTTAGCCTCGTGATTATCGATGAGATTATAAAGAATGCTAGGAGTATTGTGAAGTAGTTGAATCCGCCGAGGACTATGATTATGTAGCCGATAATTATTGAGGCTACGACGCCCTTTGGGTCTAGGAACTTGAGCTTGAGTGAGAGTATAGCGATTATGGCGAGGATTATGGCCGCCTCCAAGTGTGTCAGGGGGCTAGTGAGCGCCGGCAAGGCTCAAAACCTCCCTTATATGCCCCTCTTCATCCAAGCCAACTTCCTGCTGAA
This sequence comes from uncultured Nitrososphaeria archaeon, assembly GCA_964637915.1. Taxonomy (GTDB): domain Archaea; phylum Thermoproteota; class Nitrososphaeria_A; order Caldarchaeales; family Wolframiiraptoraceae; genus Wolframiiraptor. The sequence continues at coordinate 822 of CAZWXN010000067.1, forward strand.
CTCCCCTCTCCAAGTCCTTAATAGAGATCTTCCCCTCTTCTTCCTCCCTCCTCCCAACTATGATGAGATACTTCATGCCATTCTTCAGCGCATATTCTATCGCGGCTGGCATCCTCCTGCCCCTAACATCAACCTCGACCGGTATACCGATTCTCCTGAGGACATGCGCAGCCCTCGCGACATAGCCCGCTGATGCCCCGGGAACCCATGCTAGGAGGATTTTTGGCCTTTGGGGCTTGGGCCTCTCAACCCCCCGATCCAAGATATACTGCATTATCCGCGTTATCCCTATCGCACATCCGACGGCTGGTGTAGGCTTACCGCCGAAGAGCTCTATCAGCCTATTATACCTACCCCCACCATTGAGAGAGATCTGCACGTCCCTGACTCCCTGCTCGAATATGAAGCCATCATAATAGCTTAGGCCCCTCGCCATCCCGGGGCATATTATGATCTCGGAGTCCACTCCACCTTCCCTCGCGACCTCGACAATCTCGCGGAGTCTCTCCAAGCATTTTGCGGACTCCCGCCATGATGAGAGGATCTCCTCAGCGCGCCGGAATATCTCCGCGCTGGAGCCGCTCAGGCCCGCTAGCTCCCTAACAGCATCGACAGAGTCCCGGCTGGTGCCAAGCCCTTCCATGTAGTCGAGGGCCTGCTCAAGCATCCCCCTATCAATCATGGATAGAATCATGTCCTGCTGATCCTCGCCAACCCCCTCCCTCTCGAGAAGCCTCCTGAGTATCCCGACATGCCCGACCTTGAAGAAGTGATTCTTCAGCCCGATCCTGTTGAAGACATCGTAGCTGACCTGCAGGATCTCGGCGTCAGCGAGCGCATTATCGCTCCCGATTAGCTCAAATCCCCCTTGCCAGAACCTCCTCCTCCTACCCCACTGGGGCTCATCATATCGATAGCAATCCGCTATGTAGCCGAGCCTGAGCGGGAGGGGCCATGCCTTAAGCTTCGTGGCAATGAGCCTCGCGATCGAGGCCGTGACCTCAGGCCTAAGAACAAGCCTTCTACCAGCCTTATCCATGAAGTCGAACATCCTCTCCCTAATCTCCTCACCACTCTTCGCCGCGAACAGCTCATAATACTCGACAGTCGGCGTCTCGACCTCGAGATAGCCATAGAGCCTGAAGACCTCCCTGATAACATCCTCTATCCTCCTCTTCAAAGCCATCTCATCGGGGAGAAGATCATCCATGCCCCTCGGCGTATCCAAGATCATCAACACAACCCATGCAGCCCTCATAATATCTATTCCGCTCCAAGCAAGAAACAGCTCAACCTCATATGCTCAATATTTCAAAACTTGATCAAGGCGAGCATCCACGCACCGCATCTTGATATCATCCTAGAGCTCGTGAAGTATGCTCATGATCTCCCGCCCGATGCTATGTAGTCCGCTAGGTTTGTGACCAGCTTGTAATTGTCCTCGAGATAGCAATACGGCTCAATCATGAATGTTATGTCCCCTATCGCGATAACCGATCCATTATTCCTCGAGAACGTTATAACGGGATATCTTCCAGGTCTTTCGCTCTGTGATGAGTATGTGTTCTCGGGCGGCCATGCTATCCCCTGCCTCTCAGATCGAATATATGTGGCAGTGAAGAATACGAGTGATCCTATGTTCCTCGTCAGGGGGTTATCGGAGAACTCTGTAACGTATATGTTCCTGTAGACTCCATAGTAGTGTTCTTCATTGTATAGGTAGCCGCTCGCGAATGAGATCCTGAACGCGTTGGCGATCGAGTTTATCACCTTGACGGATTCCGGCGTCTTCGAGTACTCTGAGGCCGGGTCATAGAGGAGTATGAGGATGCCGCCATTCTTTACGAAGCGCCTCACGTCTTCGACCTCATCGCGTGAGTAGGATATCATGGGCAATGCTATTATAAGGGCTGTGGAGTTTTGCAGCCTGCCCCTCAGCTCCCTCCAGTCATCAATGAACTCAACCATCATATTCCTCCTCACGAGCTCCCATACGAGGACGTCGAGCTCGAGGCCGCCAATCCTATTCCCATGAGACACGTCAATAAGCACGCTCCTGTTCCCGGCACCGATGCTTGATAACTTCTCGAACTCGATCTTGGAGCGGTTTTGCATCGCGCCGTACTCGAGCCTCTCAGGCGGCAGGTATAGGTAGTATATGGCTGGAGGCGGGTTGATCCTGCTAAGCATCTCCAAGTCCAAGGCGCTCCACGCGGGCCTAGTGCTGTTCAACTCCTCCTTCATGATCTGTAGCGCAGCTGTGGCGCCCTTGGATAGAACAACGACTTCATACTCGGTGAGATTTGCCATGCTCGCCGCCTTCTCAACAGCTTTCTGTGGAGAGCCTATCTCATCAACTAGGCCGAGCGATACGGCCTCAGCGCCCCTATAGACCTTTGCCCTCCTAAGATCGATATCCGAGATCTTCAGGCGATCGCCCCTGCCAAGCTTCACAGCGGACACGAAGTTATCCAAGACACTCCCAACCTCGATGGGGAAGGAGAGGCGCGAGAACCCAGTCGTCTTATATATTCCAGTCTCTAGGGTCTGCTCTGAGAGGGGCTGAGCCGGCGACCACTGAGCTATAACACCGACATTGCCTATGGGTGATGATGGGAGGGCGTAGATGTAGTCCGCGGCCACCGCGATATAGTATGCGCCGGAGAGCGCCGCTATCGCAGACGCGACGAGGGGTTTAGCCCTCTTCAGCTCAAGCAGCTCCATGTAGATATGCTCGACCTGAGTCACCTCGCCGCCGGGCGAGTCTATGACGAGGACAACAGCCTTTATCGAGTCATTTCTAAGCGCCTCCCTTATCTCATCCACGTAAGCGCTGGTAACATCGGGGGA
>CAZWXN010000068.1:0-3612 GCA_964637915.1 uncultured Nitrososphaeria archaeon
GGTAGTCTTTTTAGTAGGATGTATCTTACTGTGGAGACCGGGATACCCGTGGCTCTTGATATGTCGGAGAATCTGGGGCCGACTTTCATCAATGCTTCTACTACTTTTCTAGTTTCCTCCAACCCCCATTCCCTTCCATCTTTCAGCTTCCTTTAAAACCTGAGGTGTCTCGACTGTCTTGGGCTTCACGCTTCGAAAATTTGCAACTTTCTCCAGCGTTTGTATGAGCGTGTCTATGGCATCTTTCTCTCCACGTATGAGTGATCTTGCGAGTGTGTCCGGGTCTATTGTCGTGATGTTTGATCTCGTTATTAGGCGTTTGAGGATTAGCTTTAGGAAGATGAGGCTGCCCTCGTTCCCGAAGATTGGTGTTAGCGCGTTATAGTATAGCTGGGGCTCTCTTAATAGCAGCTTATAGGGGCTTGTCCCAGGATAACTTTTTGAGAGGTGGTATTCGAGAACCTTTAACGCGCTACTTCCGAGAAGCTCCTCGAAGATCGACCTGAGGATGGAGGCATATCGGTCTTCCTCGTACATGTTTTCAGTAAAAATATGGTTGGGCATGGATATATATTTTTACAAATTTTCTCCAATCTTTTTGCAAAAATGTAAAGAGTGCCGCCTTGAATCATGCTACTGGCTTATATATTTTTCTAGAGATGGCCATGCAAGTATCGCAAAAGTCTATCATGTTCGGGAACTATAGAATTTTAGAGGGGTCGTGGGGAGGGTTTATCCGCCTAGGCCCATCTCCTGTGGTATTCTTCTCTCCTATAAGTGCACCTCGGTTTGTAGACATTGTATGTATGCTTGTTCTCCGTCTTGGAGTGGTGACTGGATCTCGGAGGGTGATTTGAGTAGGATATTGGGCCAGCTTTCAGGGAGTATTGTGCCTGCGCCTGGTGGTTCATCGAGGATCGGCATCAATTATGGTCTTCATTTTACTGGCGGTGAGCCGTTCCTTAATTATAGGCTTCTCCTGAGGTCTGTTGAGCTCGCGGAGGATTATGGTATACCGTCGGTTTTTGTTGAGACGAATTGTTTCTGGTGTGCGAGCCGTGAGAGGGCTGAGGAGATGCTTCTTGAGCTGAGGCATGCTGGCCTCGATGGCGTGCTCGTCAGTGTTAACCCGTTTCTCGTGGAGTATACGCCGTTTGAGAGGATGGTGTTGGCGGCCGAACTGGTTGAGAGAATATTTGATGGCGGCCTGATAATCTATCAGCGCGAGTTCTATGATCAGTTTAGGGGGATTGGGCTCCGGGGGACGATGAGCTTCGAGGAATACTTGGCGAGGCTTGGCGTTAATGGGTTAAGATGGGCTGAGCTTCTGCCGATGGGAAGGGCGTGCTATAAGCTTCGAGGATTGTTTAGGAGATATCCCGCGAAGGTCTTCTTCGATGAGGATTGTAGGGGTAGCTTGCTGAGGAGCTGGCATGCTCACATCGATAATTATGGTAACCTTATCACTGGGTATTGCGCCGGCTTATCGCTCGGCGATGCTAGGAGGCTTGATGAGCTGGTTGAGGGGGGCTTGGATCTTGATGAAAGGCCTATCCTCGGCATGCTCATCCTCGAAGATCTCGGGAGCCTATATAGGTTCGCGGTCAAGGAGTATAACTACGTGGAGAGGGCCGATGGCTATATCTCGAAATGCGACCTGTGTCTCGATATTAGAAGGCATATCGTTGAGCGGGCTGGTGCTGAGGAGTATCCAGAGCTAGCGCCCCGGGAGTTCTACAGGCACTTGGAGGAGGAGCGAAGGGCTAGATGATTGGGATGAGCCTTGTCTCGTAGCATCCTTTCTCAGTTTCTACCTTTACGGCATGTAAGGGTATCATAGGCTTGATGCCATAGAAGAGGAGACACCCATGTCTTCTTGTAAGTTTCAGGTGGATGGAAGCTATTGAGGATATTTTTCTGGTGAGCTTCGGATATGAGGATTTATCCACTAGGAGACTTAAAGCATTATTCCTCCTAGTCCAAGCCGCAATTCTTGAGACTATCTTTAGCACATCCTCGAGCTCGTAGTTGAATTCAAGCGAATCCATGCTTACCACGATTAAGGGTGGGCTCCCAATCTCTTTCATTAGCTCATCAGCAGAGGATTCGATTTTCTCGATTAATGAGCCTATGCCATCCTTTGGATCATATGTTATTATATTTGTTGGAGAGCGCCGGTTAACAGCCTCTACTACTAGGAAGTGTCTTGCGAGCTTTCGTTCGTCTTCGGGAAGCGCGTAACTCTCATAGAATGCTTCTAGATCTTTCGGACTACTCCCTATTCCGGGGACCGTTATTATCGGCCTTTTATTTCGGAGGAAGTTGGCCGAATGCGGCCAGATTAGCATTCTATACTGATCCCTAGTTATCCTCGCGTCTATTTCTAGGAGTATTGTTGAACCCTTTGGATACCCTCCTAAAGCCTCATCTAAATCCTTTAGCCCGCTGGAGTATCTACCGGGCGGGTCTGGAATCGGGTCTGGAGTTTTCGGGTTCTCGAGTACAGGCGGCTTGTATGGTGGGAAAGCTATGAATCCTGTACCAAGCGTGTAACATGCCATTTTACTCCTTATTGGGAGTCCTCTCAGCTTCTCAATCTTCATTCTCCTGATAAACCTGTTATCTATCATGTCCTTCTCGAGCACTATAACCGCTGAGGCCACGAATTCCTCGAAGCCGTATCCTATTCTTGTCTCGCCGACTGGGACCTCCTCAATCAATATCGTCGTGCATCCTAGACCTCTCATTATCCTTGAGAGGAGCGTGTGAAGGAAGACCCTGAGCTCTCTCGGCTCCCTCATCCCTTGGGCGAGGGCTGAGAGGGAGTCTATGACCAGCCTCTGGGCCCTGAATGACGATGCCTCCTCTACTATTGTCTCGAGGAGCTCCGCCGTCCCGGCCTCCATCACCGTTAGGGCGTCGATGAAGCGGAAGAGGCCGCGATCCTCCAGTTTCTCGAAGTCGTAGCCGATCCGCTTCATGTTTCTGATGAATGTCTCATGATCCTCGGCGAGTGAGACGTAGAGGCCCTTCTCTCCGTATTTTACTGCGCCCCAGTATAGGAAGCTTGCTGAGAATATTGTTTTCCCCGTTCCCGGGCCTCCGGCTATTATCACGAGCTCTCCTTCTGGTAGGCCTCCTATCAGCTCGTCTAGGCCGGGTATCCCGGTCGGGTTCACCTGACGCCACCCCCAGCTCTGCGTTGGGAGGAGCAGAGGATTGCGAAGAAGTGGGTCTTGAGCTCCTGATCGCCGCTCTCGAGGATCTCGATGATCTGGCCCGGTGTCAGGCCCTGTATCCCATTCTCTCTGATCAGGGTCTTGGCCAGGACTATGAGGAGGCCTCTAGCCCCGGGGCCGAAGAATGCCCTCAAGCCATCACAGAGAGATCTCGGATCCTCGTAGAAGGCCTCATATGGATCCTTCCCTAGAAATCTCCTGAGATGGAACTCGAGGATCCGGGAGCCATTCTCGCCGAAGATTGATCTCATGGCATTCTTGAAGGCCTTCTTGACTATGCTTGGCTCAAGATACTCCTCGACCAATCCCCCTTTCCCAGGCTCTAATGCGGATTACATTTAAGATAAGGCTTACGCATAATTCTCTCGCATAG
>CAZWXN010000069.1:0-3428 GCA_964637915.1 uncultured Nitrososphaeria archaeon
GCAGGCGCCGCAGCCTATGCAGCCATCCCTATCGATAGTCACCCTAGCCATAACGCATCGAATTGAAGGAACCTTGGGAGAAAATAAAGATTCATTCGGCTTAATGATGGCGTGATTTGATGGGCCATGGGCCTCGGGGAAACAGTTTTAAAGATTTTTGGTTACGGTCTCTGGGATGGAATTAGCCGGCATTGTAGGCAAGCCTAATGTCGGGAAGAGCACGCTATTCGCGGCCATGACCCTGGCGCCTGTTGAGATAGCGAACTACCCTTTCACGACGATAAAGCCGAATCGTGGGGTGAGCTATCTCAGGATAAACTGCGTCTGTAAGGAGCTTGGAGTCAAGGATAATCCAAAGAATAGCAGGTGCGTAGATGGTGTCAGGTTCATACCTGTTGAGGTCATTGACTGCCCGGGAATTATAAGGGGGGCTCACATGGGCAGGGGGCTAGGGCTCCAGTTCCTCGATGAGATTAGACAGGCCTCCGCGCTGATAGTCGTCGCGGATGCATCGATGTCAACAGATCCTGATGGCAACCCGATTAAGCCCGGCATGGGAGATCCTGTCGAGGACGTGAAGATAGTTGAGGAGGAGCTTGACTACTGGATCTACGGCCTCCTGTCGGAGGACTGGAAGAGAATATGCAGGGTCGTCGAGAGCAGGGTATCAAAGCTCGTTGACGAGCTCTCGAAGAAGCTGTCAGGCCTCAGGATCACCGGGAAGATAATAGATGAGGCTATGGATGAGTTGGGCCTCGATGAGTCTAGGCCATCCAAGTGGAGTGAGAGCCAGCTCCTCTCATTCGTCAGGAGAATTCGGGAGAAGAGTAAGCCGATAATCGTTGCGGCGAATAAGATCGATATCCCGGAGGCGGAGGATGGCGTAAGGATGCTGAGAGACGTCGGCTACACGGTGGTGCCCGTGAGCGCCGAGGCCGAGCGGATCTTGAGGATGGCCGCTGAGAAGGGCCTGATAAGATATCTGCCCGGGGATAGCAGCTTTGAGATAATGGATGAGGGAAGGCTCACTGCGAACCAGAGAAAGGCGCTGAAACTCATCGAGGAGAAGGTCCTCGAGAAATGGGGGTCGACAGGTGTTCAGGAGGTCGTGAATAAGGCATATTTCGAGGTCCTGAAATATATCCCGGTATATCCCGTCGAGGATCCGGAGAAGCTGACGGACAAGGATGGAAACGTGCTCCCAGACGTCTACATACTCCCAAGCGGCTCCACACCAAGAGACCTCGCCTATGCGGTGCACACGGATCTCGGGAGAACATTCCTCTACGCCATCGATGTCAAGAGGAAGATCAGGGTCGGCGAGAACTATGAGCTAAAATGGGGAGACGTGATATCGATAGTTGCCACAGCGAGAAGATCATCATGGTAACTCAGAGGCCTCGTTTTTACTCCTTATGGATGAGCTCCTTAAAAATTTCATACACTTTCCTAAAATTCAATCTAAAAGATTCGGGAGAAGCCATTAAAATCCAACCAACATTCAAAAATTCCTACACAATTATTTCGGGATAATCAGACCCTCCACCAGCTATTAATCTAATTTCGTCTAACGACATATCAGGGGAATCCAACCTTCTAGCGGCATAAAGCAGCAATCTACCCATCAGATGAAAAGCTAGTACTACTCGTCTGGAAAGATTTTCTTGTCCCTTACCGACTATGGCGTCCTCGTGAAATTCTAGATACTTCTGCAGTAAATCAGCTCTTCGGAGTAGCTACTCTGCGATAGTTTTTCTATTAACTGTTAAACTTTCTACGAATGCTTCCTATTCTTTCTCAGGATTTGCACTCATTATCCAGTCTTCTCCAACTTTGACTCTAGGAACCGCACTATTTCTTCGAGCTTTGTGAGTTGTATGGTGTAGAGGCCTGAGTCACTCCTTATAATCAGCCCCTTTGTGAGGAGCTCGCTTAAGAGAGCTCTTGTATAATTTTCCGCGAATCCCAGGGCACTAGAGAGTTCTTTAATTGAGGCATCTGGAGAGTCCACCAATTCGGCTAAATCTGCCAGACGCTTTCCAAGCAAGTAGAGTAAGGACGTGGTAAATCTTTGGAATTCTACTCATATATATCAAAAGATTATCTTACCCTCTTGGTAAAGCTTATGAACTATTTAATTCTAGGCAAAAGTTTCCTGACGATTTCTTGCTCATCAACCACCAATTGTTCCCTTATTAGCTCTTTTAGGTCCTCTTCCATGCCATTTTTAGGACGAGCAAAATTATTTTTAAAGATTTTGCTCACCTCAGGAGCTGCCGACCTATTCCTCCACCCTGTCTCCTAGATATTTTGTCGAGTAGTAGCCCCACTCCTTCTTCTTTCCGAAGCTTCTCACGCCATGCTCCTTGACCTGTTTTCTGAGCCTCTCCGCCTGCTCCGCGGAGATCTCACCCCTCCTCTCAAGGTAATCTATTACTTCGAGGGCTTCATCATCGTTATCACATCTTCTTAAGTAGTCTATTGGTGTTGGCATTATCAGTTCTCTCGGCCTCGAGGCCTCCTCCTCGGCCTCCCTCTCATCTAGCCTAACAGCATCTATTGATATGCTCATCTTCCCGAGCTCCATCTCCCGGTATAGGTGTGGGAAGAGCTTCTTGAAGGTCTCCCTATCTATCTCCATCCATCATCACCCTCCAAGCCAGGTATGAAGAGCGCATCAGGTCTCTTCTCCAGCACTTCTCTCAACTCCACCGGGTTTAAGCCTTTCTTGGGATTCCCGTATATATCGCATCTGGGGGGCCTTACATACCATTCATGCTCCTTCAATATTACCTCGGCCCTATTCCCGGCCAGCGTCTCGACTTTTATCCTCCACAGGCTCCCATATCTCAGGGGCTCGGGAACATCTATAGGGCCTTCCTCAATGATCTGGTAGCCCTCCTCAAGGAGCTTCTTCCTGACGGGTTCCGGGTCTATGAAGTCCAGCTCGATATCTATATCGCTGCTCGGCTTTATAACCCCTCTCCAGACGCTTCCAACAAGCCTTGGCCTGAAGCTGGAGAGAATAATCATTAGATGTAGAGCCTCCTCCCTCAACCTTCTCAACCTCCTCCAATACTCATCGCCCTCCACAAGAACAGCGTATTCTAGGAGCTTTATAGCGATCTCCCGGTTGCTGGGAAGCACGCTAATGCCCAGCTTCTGGGCTGCAGCCCTCTTAGCCTCAATATACTCCTTGCATGCTCCATGATAGAGTAACCTCGCAGCTTCTAAGGCGACCGCCTCCCTAGCTTGCTGGAGCTTCTGCCTCCGCTCCCGATCTCTCAGCCTCAACCGCCTCTACAAGCATCATCTCTCCGTTATAAACCCAGTCTGTCCGTAGATGTTAAGCGCTCCACGTCTCCATCCTTAACCCTCTAAATCCTTAAAATAGTCATGCTTGTATTCGTCAAGCCCAACTCCAGAAT
>CAZWXN010000070.1:0-3394 GCA_964637915.1 uncultured Nitrososphaeria archaeon
AGCTCATTCTTCAAGGTCGTAACTCTCGCCCTCACACTACCCACGCCCTTAGCCTCAAGTTTCTCCCTCGGCACGTTAAGCACCTTCGAGAGTATCTCGATATTCGATCCCACAAGCAGGCATCCATGAATGAATAGGAGGTTTCTCGTAAGCGTCCCGGCCATGCCCGATATCTTCCTACCCCCAACCTGGATATCATTCACCGGGATGAATTCGGCCTTCACGCCGAGCTTCTCCAAGCCCGTTATCACCGCCTCACCCACCTTCCTATACCCCTCTAGGACGTCGTCGCCTGGTATTGGGCTCGGTCTCCTAAACGAGATCGCATAATTGAGATTACATATATCATGATATACTGCTCCTCCTCCGGTAAATCTCCTAACGACCTTCACGCCATACTTCACGCATTCTTCGAGCTTTATCTCGAGGCTCACGCACTGGAAGGCCCCTATAACTATGGCGTTATCATTTCTCCAGAATCTCAGGGTTGTTGGTGCAACCCCCTCACTAACTGCCCTAGCTACCGCCTCCTCAACCGCTAGGTTATAGTATGGGTCTTCTGGCCACTCAGCTTCGAGAAGCCTCCACCTCCCTCCAGCCGAGGCCATTCTCGCGCTCATTCCACCATCCTCTAGCGATGGGATACTGGATATATAGTTTCATGATGTGCCTTGATATGGAAATGGTTCCAAGATGGGAATGACGAAATTTTTATCATGTTCTAGCGGGTAATTCTGGCGTGAGTGCGTATGGAGGAGTGCGTTGTCGGTGTGGATGTGGGGACATCCGGGTGTAAGGTTCTCGCGGTCTCGCGTGAGCTTGAGGTTGTTGGCGAGAAGTTTGGGAGATATCCCACGTATATACCTAGGCCGGGCTGGGTTGAGCAGAACCCTAACGACTGGTGGGATGTTACGAGACGCCTGCTAGCAGAGCTTGCCAGCGAGCTGCGTGCCACGGGGTATGAGATAGCGGGAATAGGGCTGACAGGCCAGATGCATGGGCTCGTTCTGCTCGATGAGCGTGGTAAAGTCCTGAGACCATGTATAATGTGGAATGATCAGAGGAATTATAGGCAGTGTCTCTATGCGATAGAGAGGCTAGGCGGACTTAAGAACGTCGTAAAGCTGATTAATAATGGCATAATGCCCGGGTTCACTGTGGGGAAGATACTCTGGGTCATGGAGAATGAACCACATATATTCGCCAAGGCTAGAAAATTCCTGAACCCCAAGGACTATATCAGGTTCAAGCTAACCGGAGACTATGCCACGGATGTGAGCGAGGCCTCTGGGACACATATGTTCGATGTCAGGAATAGGAGGTGGTGTCGCGAAATCCTAGAGGCCCTGAATATACCTGAGCAGATATTGCCTGATCAAGTTGTGGAGTCGAGCGAGGTGACGGGCTATGTTGACGACAGGGTTGCTAGCGAGATTGGGCTTAGAGGCGGGGTGGCGGTTGTGGGGGGTGGAGGGGATGCTGTCCTCCAGTTAGCCGCATCCGGCTCAACAAGCCCGAGCAAGCTATGCATACTAATAGGAACCTCTGGGGTTGTTGGGCTGACCGTGGACGAGTTCTTCGAGAACGGCGAAGGGATACTACAATTTTATTGCAATGTTATGTCCGGAAGATGGATGGTCTTTGGATGCACGCTAGCCGCTGGCGGCTCCCTGGAATGGTTTAGGGAGGCTCTCGCTGATGCTGAGGAGGCTGTAGCGAGATTATGCGGCAGATCAGTCTTCGACATACTTTCCGAGGAGGCTCAGCAGTCTCCATTAGGATCTAGGGGGGTCTTCTTTCTACCATACCTGGCTGGCGAGCGCGCTCCCCACACCGATCCCAATGCGCGGGGAGTGTTCATAGGGCTGAACCTAAGCACTAAGAAGCCTGACATCGTTAGAAGCGTCTTGGAGGGCGTGGCCTATAGCTTAAGGAGCCTAGGCGATATGCTTAGGAGAAAGTCGAGGAGCGAGATAAGGGAGGTATACATCTCCGGCGGCGGGGCTCTAAGCAATGTCTGGAGGCAGATATTCGCGGATGTATTCGGTGTAAGGGTGAGAGTGCTGAAGTATAGCGAGAAGGGAGGGTCGTTGGGCGCGGCGCTACTGGCGGGGATTGGGGTAGGTATGTGGGCGAGGCTCGAGGATGCTGTTGAAAGCCTCGAGATAACGCATGAGAACGACTACAATCCGGAAAACCATGAGAAATATGAGAAGCTCTTCAGGGTATATGAGAAGCTCTATCCGATCCTGAAGCCGGCTTTCGACCTGATTGCCGAGGAGGCGCAGACATAAAGACCGCGCATCGTCAATATCCTTTTTTCCACAAAAACTTACCGCCTAGAACTTCTCAAGAGATATGCTATTAACTCATTCTCCACTATTCGCTCCCATCCAGATAGGTTGGAGAGATACGCGTCCTCGGATAATGGTATTATTAGGACGTCTGCGCCGATCCTACTGCCGAGCTTGGCGAGCCTTGCTATAAGCTCGAATGGTGGTCGAATTGAGTAGATTAGGTCCGCGCCCTCATAGATCTTTTCATCTGGCTCGAATATGTCGTCAACAAGAGATTTTACGCCCATTTCATCGAGCTCTCTCACGACCTCCTGATTAATATCCGTCGCTATTATCTCGGCGTTAGGCAATAAGGACTTAAGCTGCAGCAGTGTGTGGGGCGATCTGCCCACCCCCACCTCAACTATTTTCCTAGCTCTTGGATACAGTTTCGAGATGAGGTGGGCTATTTTGGAAAAATATGTTGGTGGGTTAGTCGAGCTCGGGCGACCATTCGAATATCTTTCCGCGTTCTCGCGCCCTCCTGTCAAGGTTGTTGAGCCTCTCCTCGAGCTCCATTAGCCTCTCCAACATGACTTTTCTCTCGATCGAGGCCACAAGCTCCCTCGTCTCGATGACCTTATCCGGGTTGACGGATATGCTCGTGACACCCTCCCTCACGAGGAACTCAACGATGTCCGGGTAGTTGGATGGCGCTTGGCCGCAGACGCTCGTCGTCACACCATGCTTCCTACATACTCTTATGACGTGACTTATCGCCCTCTTAACAGCCAGGTTCCTCTCATCATATATCTCCTGCACCGCCGCGTCATCCCTATCTATCCCGAGGATGAGCATTGTTAGGTCGTTTGTCCCGAAGCTGACGCCATCTATCCCAGCCTCAATGAACTTGTCGATGAGCAGGACCGTGCTTGGGACCTCAACCATTATCCATACCTTGAAGTCTGGTCCTTGGATGAGGCCCTCCTCCTCCATTATCCTCTTAGCCTGGATGAATTCCTCGACCCTCCTGACGAATGGCACCATGACCCAGACATTCTTCAGCCCATACTCCTCCCTAACCTTCTTGATAGCCTTGCACTCCAGCCTGAATATAT
>CAZWXN010000071.1:0-3255 GCA_964637915.1 uncultured Nitrososphaeria archaeon
GCTCTTTTCTTGTCTGTTATGTGGAGTTCTACTGGCGCGTCCCATGGAAGCCCATACACATCAATCGCTCTTCCTAGAATATCTCCATAAAGCCCTTTCCTATCTCTCGGGAGCTCGTTGGCAACTATCAGGATATCTATGTCGCTGAAGATTGTGGTTCTCTCTTCGGCAACTCCGCCGATAACATAGACCTTAACATCCTCGCCGAGAATATCTCTGGCAGCCCTCGCAATGCTCTCAGCATACTCCCTCCATCTCCGAAGATGCTCAAACCGGATCCTAACCCAGCTTGACAGCCTCCACCACCCCCTCCAAAACCCCCATCAACTTCCTAGCCACATCCCTTAATCGCCTACTATCCTCCTCCGAATAGCCCAACTCACCATACCTACCACCAATATATGCCTCCTCCGCAGCAATCAAATCACGCCTATGCTCATCAACAAAATGATCAACCTCAGCAGCCACATTTTCGTATCCATGCCTCCTCAGATAGCTTGATAACATCCCTAAAAGCGTCCTCAACTCATTCCCTCTAACCCTCTCGCCGAATATCTCATAGAACACGGCCTCGATGTAAGCTGCATGGTCTGCTCCGCGAAGAAGGCCGCAAGATCCACATCATCAGCCCCATCCGCCGCCCTGAGAAAGCCTAGAGCCCCTCTCTTGAGCCTAGCAACATACTCGCCGCTCAAGCCCACATAAACATGATATGCCAAGCCCTATATCCTTATCAGTCTGCCCCTCCGCCTATAATGCTCCAGCATGCTCCTAGGCCTAACATGGATCTCGAATGGATCGCTGACACCAGCCTCCCAAAGCCTCGGCAAAACCTCCTCAACACCCCTATCCGTAACCACAAGAACATCAATATCGCTTGAATAGGTGTAGCGCCCCTCCGCGACGGAGCCGAAGAGGTAAACCTCCGCACATGGATCAATTTCGAGCACCTTCTCCTTAATCAACTGAAGCCATTTATCAAGCTCCGCGAAAACCCTCTTCCTCCTCAAAGCCTCATCAATCAAGATCTTATCCGAGAAGGCTCATCACCTCCTCAACCACAGCCCTAACCCTCCTATACTCCTCCTCCCCAAACTCCCTCAAAAGATACCGCGAGGAGATATAGGCATCCTCGAGAAAAGAGAGCTCCAAAGCCCTCTCCTTAAGAAGCCTCCTAATCCGAGGCTCATCCTCACCCGAAACCGATGCAAGAATCTCGAGAAGCCTCCTAAGACCGTGAGTCCTAGGATAATCAACGCCATGGAGAAGAAGCCTAGACTTGAGGAAAAGCTGCAAAGCCTGCTCCAAGCTAAATATCGCAAGCCCATACATCCCCTCTCCAGCCTGATAATCCGCGGTCTTTAGAAACTCCCTAGCCCTCCTCTCCAAATGCTCAACCTCATCACGCTTTACCAAGAAAACACACCAAGAGAATAGCCGAAGAGAGGCGTTAAAACCCTTCCCCATGAGGGGAGGGATTCCTAGAATCTCGGCCTCAATCCACCGAGCTTCCTCAGCCTCGCATACTCGTTTAGCTTCTTGTATACCGCTGAGTGGGGGGCGCCGTTTATCAGGTCTATCACGGCCTCTTCGGCAGCCCTAACATCCTCCTCCTCGCCAATAATCGCGACGGTGTCACCGTAGATCGAGACATACGTGTTAGTGGTTTCCTCGATTATCCTCCGAGTCCTTCCCTCCCTCCCGATGAGCCTAGCCCTAACCCTGACGAGATTATTCCTGCTCGGCTTCACGTAATCCGCGATATCTATCACGCTGAGAATAACACCATCCTCGAAGAGTCTGAAAGCCCTCTCAGGCGAGAAGCCCCTACCAATAGCCTGAACAACATCCCTCGCCTTGAATAGGGCCACGGGATCGCCACCCTCCTCAGGCCTCCTAGCAAGCCTAATCCTAACAGACCCGCTCCCACTATCAACCTCGAGAACAACGCCTAGAGCCTCCTCAATCCTCCTCTTCACAGACCCCTGCTGTCCAATCAAGACACCAACCCTCTCCCGCGGAATATTCAACATGAACTCAGGCTCAGGCCGAAACTCCATAACCCCTCCCCCGAGAAACCCTCAAAAACCCATCATCCTTAAAAGCTTAAGAGGCTAGACAGCCCGCTCAAAGGGCCTCCTACCAGCAATCTCCTCGAAGAGCACCTCGGGCTCCGGAACCTCAACACCCATCTTCCCAAAATACCTCACGATATTCCTGAGATCTCTTAGGAGAAGCTCGTCGGCGACAGGCTGCTCAACCCTAACAGCCTGGGAGAGATCTATCATCACGATATCATTCTCCGGCGTTATGAAGATGTTATACTCGCTAAGATCGCCGTGCACCAGCATCGCGCCCTGATAAAGCCTCCTAACGGCCTCAATAGTCTTGGAGTATATCTCGGGATAGACGTCAGGCTCCAGCTCCACCTCCACCAGCAATGGATACCTCTTGCCATTCACGCCCATAAACTGCATCCCGAGAACATTATTCCTCACGAAGTAGGGCCTCGGGACGGGGACGCCAACTTCATACGCGTCCTTCAGGTTCCTATACTCCCTCCTCGCCCACAGGTAGATGAAGTCCCTGAAGTCCTTGGGGACGCGCTGAAACCTCGGATCATGAAGCACATACATAGAGCGAGTCTTCCTAAACTCCGCGCTTGTGATTAAGTAGATCTTGACCGCGAGAGCCTCACCACCCCCACCCTCAGCATAATAGATCCTCGACTCCTTCCCAGCGCTCACAACGCCATAAAACTCCTTGATAAGCCTCCGATTCATCAGCTCATAGATCGTCATGAGGGTCTGCTGGTCAAAGACCTCCTCCAAGACCTCATTCAATTCAGACCTCTTCCTGAGATAACGCTGCTCCCGCTCATACCTATACTCCCTCATCCTAAGCTTCTTTTCCAGCTTATCCTCTCTGGGCAAACTCTCTCAGAAAACACGCCCAGCCCAAATAAAAGCTTTGAAAAAACTAAGCGCTAAGCTTCTCCTTGAGGAAGTCGGGTAGGACGCCCTGCTCGGCAAGCTTGAGGGCCTGGCCCTTCGTAAACCTCCACCAGACATCACCGCGGCTATCACTCTGGAAATCCCATGGGCTCACGAGAACCAAGTCGCCCTCCCTTATCCAGATCCGGCGCCTAAGCTGCCCCCTAATCCTGCAAAGCCTCCGCTTACCATCACTACACTCGACAAGAACCCTATCATTACCAACAAGCTTAACTACTACCCCATAGACATCCGTCGGACC
>CAZWXN010000072.1:0-2931 GCA_964637915.1 uncultured Nitrososphaeria archaeon
ATCGTGGCCCTCCTATATTTGAAGCCATAGGAGGCCGCGAGCTCTAGGGCCTCCTCAAGCCTCCTCTTCGCCTCCTCGAAGCTTATCCCACCGAGCTTGAAGCGCCTATGAAGCTCCGTCGGCGCGAGGTAAACTCCCACACCCTCCACATCGTACTTCGCAGCCGCCTCGACATCCTGTCTATATGCCCTCCCATGTAACACGATCTCGACTTCATAGCTCCTGAGAACATTTATCACGGCCTCAACATCCTCGCGGGTGGTTCTTGGAGGATAATCTATTGTCAGCTCAATCCTATCAACGCCTACATAGGCCAGAAGCTCCGCGATCTTAACCCTAACCTCGCGCCTAAACCGCTTATACAGCTCGCCCTCCCTGAGAGTTGTATCAAGTATCTTCGGCAACTCTCGCCGCCAACCGCCCTCATCCACATTCTTAAGCATTGATTAGGAAAACGAACACGCTTAACGAGAATCGAGAAAACCTCCTGTGAAATCGTTTTTAGGAGGGGAGAAGAATATGGATCAAGAGAACCATGGCGAACTTCCAAGTAATCTTCTCGGGAAATGAAGATGAGCTATCCAGATTCATCCTAGCTTGGAAGATGGCCTCCGAGATCAAGAGATATGATGAACTGAAGAGCCAGATAGAGGAGCTCGAGAAGAGGCTTAAGGAGCTCAGGGACAAGATACTAGAGCTGGAAAATGAGAGGATAAAACTTCAGAGAGAGGTCGCCGAGCTCACAGCCCTTAGGGAAAGCATGCGCAGAGAATTAACAATACACAAGGAGGGCTAAGCTGATAAAAACAGGGCATGGGGCTGCAGGGCCCCTACTCGAATATCTTCCTGTAAGGCTCGACAACGTCCTTAACGAAGGCATTTATTCCCTCTATTGTCTTGTAGTGTAAGAGCATTTCCTTTAAGACGTAGAATGGTATTGTTGCTATGTGGACCCCGAGCTCGGCGACCTCTCTAACCTGCCTCGCGTTTCTCATGCTCGAGGCGATGACCTCAGTCTTGAAGCCATAGTTTGAAAATATCTGTAGTATTGATCGCACTAGATCCACGCCGCTGTATATCCCATTGTCATTTGCAAGCGCGGCTGTGCTCCTCACCCGCTCATCCAAATAAGCCTTGGCCAAGGAATCGAGCTCAAGCGAAGATATCACCCTGCCCAGCTTCTCCGCCTCCAGCATCCCCATCAGCTCAAAGTCATAGTAATCCTCCTTATTGTAGTCCTTGCCCCTCTTCATACCCAGCTTATCCCTCAGGTAGTCGTCAATCCTGCCCGCGAACGGGCTTACATAAGCTGCGCCTGCCTTCGCCGCGAGCAGAGCCTGCTCCGGCGTCATGACCAAGGTCGCATTTACCGGGATTCCTAGCCCGCTCAAAGTCTTTATGACCCTCAAGCCATCATAGATGTTGCTCTCACCATCGAGGCTCGGACATACCGGGATCTTTATCACGACCTCCCCATACCCGGCAAACTTTTCATAGAGAAGCTTAGCCTCCTCAGCCATCTTCTCGTACGATACGCTTATCACCTCTAAGCTGACCGGCCCTGGAGAAGTTCTCAGTATCTCCTTGATATACTCCTCCATGTTTATTGATCCACCTCGCTTATCAACAGCCTGCTTTATCAGGGATGGATTCGTCGTAACCCCATCAATCACGCCCAGCGAGGCCGCGAACTTTATCTCCTCAATCTCAGCGGTATCGAGAAAAATCTTCATCGAAGGAATAGGATTTTTGACCACGATATTTAAGTTTTCTCAACCGCTGCCGGCCCTGCAGCGGGATGATATCTCGGCATTGTAGCGAGATTCATGACTATCTCCGCTATGTCAGCGCTATAATCCGCTATCCTCCTGATGCTCTCAAGGACGAGCCTCAGCCCCGTTAAGGTCTTGGCATCAAGCCTCGAGGACAGGACTTCATTCACGGCCTTCGACTCGAGCTCGTGAAATCTCTCAACCTCCTCAATCACAGCATTCGCTTGTTTAGAGTTCATCCTTAAGAGAGATTCCATCGAGCTTTCGTAGATTTTCAGTGAGAGGTCAGCAACCTCCACCACCTTGTTTATGAGGTTTGAGGCGTTCGCAAGGTTCATGGACATCGAGAGCTTCGCTATCCTCGCCGCGTGGTCGGCAATTCTCTCCATGCTCTTGACTATTATCCTGTATCCGAGGCACTCCCTCGGGCTCATCCCCATATCCCTCATAAGTATCCTGTTCTCAACCGCCATCTTCAAGCCCCTCACGACGAAGAAGTAGAGCCTATCAATCTCATCATCCCTCTGGATAACGTCCTTTGCGAGTGATGAGTCTTGAAGCCTTAACGCCTTTAAAGCATCCATGCACATGGAGGCCACCATGGAGTGCATCCTGACGATGGCATCCTTGACCGGGAACTCAACCAGGCCGAGCAGGCATCTAACAACCATGCAGTCCGTCGACTCCTCGACAGTCTCCAGCCCTATCAGCTTACTCCTCATCACGGCCTTCAAATGCGCCTTATACTCGTCAACCCTCTGCCCAAACTTCACCCTGATGACATCATAGCCCGACAGATAGCATGAGATGAACTCGCGAACCACCTCACCGAGGGAGCTGGCCGAGGAGGCATCTATGAACGCCTCGGCAGGCCTATTGACCTTGCCGCCACCCGGGATTAGGAGCAGGCTCATATCCGGCTGCCTCACAATCTGGATATAATCGCCCGGCTTAAGGCCCAGACTCTCAGCCCAATCCTTCGGGAGAGAAACTATATAGGTAGAGCCCCCAGTAATCTGAACCCGCCTCAACTCCACATTAGACCTCATCTCACCTAAATAGATCACAAAAACTCAATATAACCATATATTCGGTTATGGCTCATCTGAAGTTAGAAACAACCGGTTCCATGGATCCTCGGCAGGCTCCTAAACCGCCA
>CAZWXN010000073.1:0-2818 GCA_964637915.1 uncultured Nitrososphaeria archaeon
CGGAGACCCGGCCCGGGATTAAACCCTCGAAAAGAGGGGGATGTGATCCCAAACCTCTCGTATAATGGGAGGAGGTCGGTTAATTAGAGTTTCGCCATTCTATGAATTTGCCACTATCTAGGTAAGCGTTTAACCCACCTCCCCCACCTTTATAACTTATACTAAGTTTATTAAGTCAGCATGTGCTTAAATGATGTCCATGAGCGCGAAGCCGGCTATCTTGATCGCCAGCCCATTAGCCGTGATTGGTTTATCGGATAACGAGGTAATTGTCGTAAAGGTTTATCCGAGGGATCTTGAGGCGAGGGCTGAGGCTTTCTCAAAGGTGAAGAGGGGGGAACTTATAGGAGAGGTTAGGGAGGCTGTCTCGAAGCTTGCCTCAAGCGGCTTCAAGAGGATACTGGTCTCACCTCCAAGCTTTCTACCCGCTCTCGCTAGGGAGTTCGGGGATCTCGAGTTAGGCGAGCTTGATAGGCCTGTTGATCTCGAGAGCCTCTTCGTCAGGAGCGGCCTCGCCGGGAGCATCGAGGAGTATCGAAGAGAGGTGAAGAGTGTTCTGGACAAGCTTGTGGAGGAGGAGCTGAAGGAGGCTGTCGCGAGAAGGGATATGATGATAGTTCACGCAGTCCATGTGTTGGAGGACTTGGATAAGCAGATTAACATGGTCTATACGAGGTGTAGGGAGTGGTATGGCCTACACTTCCCAGAGCTGGCCGAGATCGTGGATGAGCTAGAGGATTATCTGAGGATCGTGGCCGAGATAGGCGCGAGGAGGAATTTTGATGAGGAGAAGCTTGAGAGGATTGTCGGGCCGAAGCTTGCTGCACAGATCATGGAGAGAGTTAGAAACTCTGTTGGAGCCGACCTTAGCCCGGAGGATGAGGAGAGGGTGAAGGATGTTGCGAAGGAGGGGCTTAGGCTAATCCAGCTTAGGAAGGAGCAGGAGAGGTATATCGAGGAGCTTATGTCGGCTGAGGCCCCAAATCTCTCGGCGGTCGCAGGCCCGATACTGGGGGCCAAGCTCATCTCAATGGCCGGCGGGTTGGAGAAGCTCGCAAGGCTCCCAGCGAGCACAATCCAAGTTCTTGGAGCTGAGAAGGCCCTCTTCAGGTTCTTCAGAACCGGGAGGGGCGCGCCGAAGCACGGCATAATATTCCAGAGCCCCTTAATCCATGGCTCCCCAAAGCATCTTAGAGGGAAGATTGCTAGAGCCCTAGCAGCCACGATAGCGATCGCGGCGAAGATAGACTATTTCACGCGAGAGGATAGGGGCGCCGAGCTCAGGGAGAAGCTTGAGAAGAGGCTTCAGGAGATAAGAGAGAAGTATAAGAAGCCGCCGGCGAAGAAGCCTGTGCCGAAAGAGAAGCCTAGAAGGCCCGAGAGACCTGAGAGGCCCAAGAAGCCAGTGAAAAGGAAGTAGCCGCTCCCCCATAGTTGCGCGAGATATTTTAGTTGGCTGAGCCGCTGTCTGGATGATCGTCGATTGCCTTCGGGGTAGAGATCTTCTAACTCTTCAGGATCTTGAGCCGGAGGAGATAATGGGTTTGATAAGGCTCTCAGCCGAGCTAAAGCGTGATAGAAGGCTGTTCTCTGGGAGGCTCTCCGGCAGGAGCGTCGCGATGATCTTCGAGAAGCCCTCGACGAGGACTAGGGTTTCCCTGGATGTTGCTGTGAGCGAGCTTGGTGGAAGGCCGATATACCTGAGGTTCGACGAGCTTCAGCTGGGCAGGGGAGAGACCATAGCAGACACGGCGAGGGTGCTCTCGAGGTATGTGGATCTCATAACTGCTAGGGTTAGGAGGCATGATGATCTTGTGGAGCTGGCTAGGTGGGCGGATAAGCCCGTGGTAAACGCCCTCTCAGATTTGGATCACCCGCTCCAGACGCTCGCGGATCTGCTTACGATCTGGGAGAGGTTTGGCAGGATTCAGGGAGTCAAGGTAGCTTGGGTGGGTGATGGCAATAATGTCTGCAATTCTACGCTGATAGGCGCGACGAAGCTCGGCGCCCACATCACGATAGCATGTCCGAGAGGCTATGAGCCGAATAAGAGGTATCTCGAGTGGGCGATGGAGAACTCGAGGAGGAGCGGATCTAAGGTGGAGGTGGTCGAGGATCCGGAGGAGGCTGTTAGGGGCGCGGATGTCGTGATGACCGATGTCTTTGTTAGTATGGGAATGGAGGCTGAGAGGGAGAAGAGGATGCGGGACTTCCTGCCGAGATACCAGATCTCCGAGAGGCTTATGAGGCTCGCTAAGCCCGGCGCCATCTTCATGCACCCGCTCCCGGCTAGGAGGGGTGAAGAGGTCTCGCCTGAGGTGATTGATGGAGAATGGTCGGTGGTCTGGGATCAGGCGGAGAACAGGCTTCACACGGCGAAGGCCGTCCTACTCTCGATCCTTGGATAAATATGGTCTCGCTGGTATCAGGTGGCTCCCATCACAGCTAGCGCCCGTATTAAGCTCCACAAAGCCCTCCCTACAGCAGGCGAAGGTTAGGCCGAGGTCCCGGCATTCATCCGCAATCATCTTCATGAGCCTGAACCTCATCGGCCTCGGGAGATAGCGGCTTCTCCCAATCCGCTCACCCTCATCAAAATAGAGGGGCCTAAGCTTCTCAGCAACATCCGGGAAAGCCGTCTCAATCCTCGCCCAAGAATCAGGTCTCGGCTTAAACGTGCTAGAGGTTACATGAATAGCGCCAGCATCCCTAATCTCCTTCAGGAGATACAGGAGCCCCTCATCATTCAGGTATGGGATTATCGGATCTACGCGGACGCCGACCATAATCCCCTCGGAGCTGAGCTTCTCCACGGCAT
>CAZWXN010000074.1:0-2687 GCA_964637915.1 uncultured Nitrososphaeria archaeon
CTTGTGGGTTATGAGCTGCTTGACGCTGACTAGGCCCCTGCTAATGAGCTCGAGTGCCTGCTCGAAGTGATGGAGAGTATGCTCCATTATTCCTATGAGCGTTATCTCGCCATAATGAATACTGTTTGGATCTAGGTCTATGCTAGTGGGGGGATATGTCCCGGCGAATATCCCGATTTTCCCTGCTGGGGCCACGATCCTCAGCGCATCCTCTATGGCCTGTTTCCCGCTCGCGGCCACGATCACCCTGCCCACTCCCAGGCCGCCGGTCTCCCTCTTTACTATGCTCACGAGATCCTCTCTCCTGGAGTTTACCACCATATTGGCGCCGAGTTTTTCTGCAAGCCTCAATCTCTCATCATGATGCCCTATCACCATGGTCTCTGCTCCCATGAGCCTCGCTAGCTGAAGGTGCAGGAGCCCGATCACGCCATCCCCTATTATCGCCACCCTATCCCCCAAGCCTATCTCAAGCTTCTCCATAGTGTTAAGACAAGTTGAGAGAGGCTCTGTCAAGCATGCCTCTTCATAAGATACATGAGGTGGTATCTTGAGAGCTGTAAGAGCCCAAGCTTTCGCATACTGAGCATACCCCCTTAAATAATATTTCTTGTTAAGGCAGAGGTTTGATCTGCCCTGCTTGCAGAAGAAGCATCGCCCACATGGCAGTATATGATCCGCGACCACCCTATCACCCGCCGAGAGAACCTCGACATCCTCACCAACCTCTACAACCTCGCCAGCCCACTCATGACCCGTAAGCCCATAGCTCCCATCGCCGAGGGGAAGATACAACCTGAGCCCCTGAACATAGCGTAGATCCGTTGGACACACGCCGCAGGCTCTAACATTTATGAGCACCTCACCCCTACTAAGCTTCGGGACCTCACACTCCTTAACCACAACATTGGAGGGCGCCAATAAGAATGCGGCTAACATACGATCCCCAACCAAGGCAGCCAATTCACCTAACAAGAGGATTAGAGCTAAAACTTTATTCTTACCTCTATTTATTCATTATTTAGTATTTAGTAGCATAAAAACTCAGCCGAAGCGCCATAGTATCAAAAGTCGTAATTACCATTGAAATAATTGTCATCATTTTAGCCTTAGTCCTGATAGCCATAATCCTCTTCCAAAGGTTAAGACACCCAACGAAATCCAGCAATAAGTAACGACACAAAAAGCTTAGCTAATATTCGAGGGTGCTTGGCTTATCCGCATTCTAAGAACATGCAATTAGAGGATTTATCTCTCCGAGGGGGATATACCTCTTTTCCAACTTGATGAGGTTGCTAAAATGTATTTATGGGGGAGAGCGCTGGTGGATTTGGCTGAGAGGATTGGTGGAGGCGGCAGCTGCTTTAAGGGCGGAGGGCGAGATTGTTGGGGAGACATTAAGTATATGTCCTGAGTGTAATGCCCTGATAAGGGCCGAGCTCATCGAGGCGGATGGCAAGATATACATCACTAAGACATGCCCCGTTCATGGGGAGTTCACGGAACTATACTTTGGCAGCGCCAAGATGTATCATAGGTTTAAGAGGTATGCGCATGATGGTAAGGGGATTGCGACGCCGAACATAATGAAGGAGAGCATCACTTGTCCCTTTGAGTGTGGTCTCTGCCCAAGCCACTTAAGCCACACCGCCCTAGCAAATATAGTAGTCACGAATAGATGTGATCTACACTGCTGGTATTGCTTCTTCTATGCTGAGAGGGCTGGCTACGTGTATGAGCCCTCCGTGGATGAGATTAGGGAGATGGTTCGAGTTCTTAGATCCATGAGGCCCGTCGCGGGGAATGCTGTCCAGCTTACTGGCGGCGAGCCCTGCCTAAGAGATGACCTGCCGGAGATCATACGCGTTATCAAGGAGGAGGGCGTCGACCTCGTCCAGCTAAATACCAACGGCATCAGGCTGGCGAGGGACTTCGAGTTCTTTAGGAGGGTTAAGGAGGCGGGGTTATCCACGCTCTACCTCAGCTTCGACGGCGTAACCCCGAGGACGAATCCGAAGAATCACTGGGAAGTGCCGGCGGTTCTTGACAGCGCTAGGAGGCTCAGGGTGGGCGTCGTCCTCGTCCCCACGATAATAAAGACAATTAATGATCATGAGCTCGGAGACATCATAAGATTCGGCTTCAAGAACATGGATATCATAAGGTCCGTGAACTTCCAGCCGGTCTCCCTCGTTGGGAGGATGCCGAGAAGCGAGAGGGAAAGGTTTAGGATAACCATACCCGACTGTATTAAGAGGATCGAGGAGCAGACCGGCGGCCAGATACCCGAGGACGCCTGGTTCCCAGTCCCATCATGCACGCCCATAACACATCTTATTGAGGCGATAACCGGGAGGCCTCAATACGAGCTCTCAACACACTTTGCCTGTGGAGCCGGGACATACGTCTTCAAGGAGGGCGACAGGATGATACCGATAACGGAGTTCGTCGAAGTCGACGGCCTCCTAAACTATATCCAGGATATTGCGGACAGGATTAAGTCCGGGGCGAACAAGTATATCTCGGCGCTAAAGCTCCTCTGGAAATTCGGGTCCTTCATAGATGAGAGGAAAGCCCCATCCGGCCTCAACATCAAGAGGATGCTCTTCAAGATATTCATCAAACATGATTATAGCAGTGTCGGCGAATGGCATTTAAGAAGCCTCTTCATAGGGATGATGCATTTC
>CAZWXN010000075.1:0-2300 GCA_964637915.1 uncultured Nitrososphaeria archaeon
AGCATTCAAGCATTCGGCGAGCGCTATATCCATCGTCACGACTTCCTCTCCGGATCTTAGCAACTCGTCAAGGCAATTTTCCGCTAGATCAGAACCCGGCTCCTCAACAAATAGCTTAGCAATAAAGGATGAATCAAGAATCATCGTAGCTCTCGATCCTCCCGGATGAGCTTGGTGGACTCTGTGAAAACTTTTCTCTTCCTGCTCCTCTCTCTGATGGTCTTTAACATGTTATAGAGCTCATAGCTCCTGAGTCTTCTCTCAATAAAAGCACGAATCTCCTCGCTCCAGTTAATTCTAGCATTCTTCATGCGCTTTTTCAATTCCTTAGGAACCCTTATGACGATGAGATCGGAGCTTGACAAGGCTCAATCAGAAATATTTAATGTTATTACATGTTATAATACATTATTTTGATACATAACGTGATACAGTTTAAAGCCTTATAACCTTTAAATAGTAGACAAGCTGTATACTCGATATGAGTGACGTATTATCCATTAGAATTCCAAAGGAGATAAAAAGGAAGATGGAGTTGCTGAAGGATGTTGTTGACTGGAATGAGGAGATTAGAAAGTTTCTTGAGCGCAGGGTTGACGAGCTGTATAAGCGTAGGGTTATTGAGGAAGTTAGAAGGGTTATTGAGAAGCTGCCTGAGATGCCGAGAGGCGCGGTTACGGCTTATGTGAGGGAGGACCGTGATAGTAGCTGATTCATCCTCCCTAGTAAAGTATCTTCTGAGAGAGGAGGGGTGGCATCAGATAGAGCAGTACCTAGTTCATGGAGTAGTGACTCTGGATCATTCAAGGAAAGAGGTTCTAAATGCTATATGGAAACATTATGCAGTCAAGAGAGTGATTGACAGGGATCAGGTGGAGGAGTTGCGTAAGGCACTCGAGCTCCTCATAGACGCGAAGATCATAATAATTGAGAGAGAGGAACAGTATATCGAGAAAGCGTTTGACATAGCCCTCACTCACCGGCTCACCATATACGAAGCGCTCTACATATCTCAGGCATTAAGGTGGGGGAAACTTCTGACAAGCGATAAACTACAAGAGGAGGTGGCACGGAAACTCGGCATAGAAGTTATTTATATTTATTGAGTTACGGTGTGATCGGCTCGTGACGGTTTCATTTTCTTGCTCGCCGCCTTTTGCGCCTGCTTCGGAGATAGAAGAGGCCTATAAGTATTGGTATGAGTAATAGGAGAGAGCTTGCTAGGGCGTAGATATCTGCTGATGTAATCTGGGCTCCCTGTCCCGCCCTTGTTGTCTGCTGGGTTGTGATCGTCTCGAGCGCCTCGGCCTTGACTAAGATTGTCTCGCTCCTCGCCACGTTGTCATACGCGTCTACTGCAGCTGCATGGATCTCCACGCGCCTTCCATAATCCACCGCGAACTCCACGACATAGCGCCCATCCTTCAAGCTCATCTCATAGGTCCTGTTTTGCGCCGGGCCGACTAGCTCGGGATAATATGCGATTAGATAGACCTTGGAGAGATCATTATCGGGATCGCTGGCAACGGCATATGCTCTATACAGGTTTCCATCGATTCTCTCGATTTTGAACTCGGTTATCTTTGGGGGTCTTGAGAGCGGCGCGTATCCTATCCTCTTCTTGGATGGCTCCGTAAACCATATTCTGTCCCCGGCGAGGGCTGACCAGCCTATCCTCGCCTCGGCCCTGACCTCGGTTATCCTGTCTCCCTCGATCTCGCCTATCACCCACCTCGATGGCGAGACGTAGATTATCCTCCCATCATCGAGTACGTATAGCTGGATGTCCGTTGATGAGCCGTTCGCAAGCCTCCATGTCCTCCGAGCTTTCATGTCATTAGAGATATCGATTATCCTATCCCCTGTTGTGGCGGCCAGCACCCCGCCCCTGAAGGCCCTTATGGCCACGGCCCCCTCTTCGAGTCTCAGGCTTGACCTGGACATGGTCTTTAAGTCTATCTTCACTATGCTCATGCCATCGCCCTCAATAGCCCAGAGAAATCCATCCATCGCTGAGATCCTATTCCTGCCAGATGCCACATCGATCTCGATCACCTGCTCAGCCTCGAGGCTAACCGGATTTATGCCGAGTATTAGGTCCTGAAGCGGGATCGAGGCCCAGATAAGGTTATCCCCCACCTCCAAATCCTCCACCCTCGCCGGAGTCTCAAATCTCCGCATACTCCCAGACCCCAAGTCTATTACCTCGAGTCCATAGTCCAGGCCTATCACGAGCCATCCACCGAGGATCACGACATCATTCGGCTCCCCACCAACCCTTATGATCCTAGACTCCCATC
>CAZWXN010000076.1:0-2140 GCA_964637915.1 uncultured Nitrososphaeria archaeon
TACTCGGTCCAGTTCACGCGTAGAGCCCTGCAGATATTGAGGAGGATGGGGGCTGTCGAGGTCTACCTAAAGCCGAGCAGAAGCTTGGAGGATTATGACGAGTAGAATGAGAGGTGCCGGCTCCGGGCTTTAACCCAGTAAGGTTATATCTCTGGCGAGCTATCAGGATGAATGGGGCGGCGGCAGGTAGGGCCGGGGAGCTAGCCCTTCCCTGTAACCCGAAATGGGCTACATGCGGGGGCCAGATAACCCGAGGGGCGCCTGCGAGGGGGAGGGCGCGGCTGCGGGCTTCGGGGGATGAGGGCGCGCCCACGCAGGGCCTCGTAGGAGGCTGCCCCACTCGTAGGGGTGGGCAACAGCCTCCGAACACGCCGAACCGCGTTAGGCCCGGGAGGGAGCAGCGCTAAGGCGTGGCGGGGCCGCGCGTGGATCACGTGCCGGACTTCCTCCCGCTGCCCGCGGCCTCCCGTCCTCCTTGCCACCCTCGGGGGCTGCCGCCGCCCCTAAAAAAGAAGATATTTTACCCGTTTTATCCCCGGAATGGACGCCATGCTCTCGGACCGGGACTTCCAGAGAATAGTCAGGGAGATAGACTCCGTGAAGAGTCTCGATGTTGTCAGGTTTGTCGAGGAATCCTCGCCTTGGTTCAGGCTTCTCGACCGCTCCATCCAGCGTGTAGCCCAGATCTTTGAGGAGGTTGGGGTCTTCTATGTCTTTTATGGTCTTCGCCCCCTCCCCCTCTATGGCGTTCCATATATTGCGAGGGATAGGATCTTCGCGGTAAAGGCTGGTGAGAGCTTAGATGGCATTGTAGAGGCTTTTAGGGGGCGTGGATTCGAGAAGGTTATCGGGCCGCGTGGCAGCATATCTCTCCTCGATCTCCAGAACAATAATGTGGTGATGCTCCTTGATTCGCCGAGGCCGCTTAAGTGGAGTGATGAGCTTACTGGAAGATGCTTGGAGAGGATGGGGCTAAGGATACTATCCCCGGAGGATTATGTCTTGAGCCTCTTCATGGGGGAGCCCGGCACCATGAGGATGGAGCTCGCCGCAAAGGTAATCTACGCCAACATGGATAGACTTGATAAGGCCTATCTCGAGAAGAGAGCCTCCGAGCTCTCGGCCGGAGAATGCTTGAAAGCTATTCTCAAGGGTGTTGAGGCGGCTAGTCAGCGATAAGCGTCCTGATCCTCAGGATCGCGTCGCCGAAGAGCTTCTTAACCCTCTCGACGACATCGTCCTCGAGCCTGGCGGTTATTATCAGGTCTGCGTCTCCGTAAACCTCATCCACCTGATCCACCTCGCTCCAGCTCAGTATTTCTGGTATCTTCTCCCTTACCGGGAACCTTGGATCGAGGTTTAGGAGGATGTAGGCCTTCTGGGGCTTCAGGAGCTTCTGCAGGGCGAGCTCATCAACCTCCAAGTTCATACTCTTGAGAGCCTCCACAACCTCCCTTGGCCCAAGCTCCCCGCCCTTCTGCTCGGCGAGCCTCGCGATCATTGAGGATGCTTCTTGGAGCACCTCATCATCCACATCATTCTTGAGGGCCTTCCGGATGAGTTTCTTACTCAGGTAGGTCGTGGCCTCGAAATAGAGCCTGTCAAAGTCATGCCTCAGCTTCCCTATTGGGACATAGCCCTCGGGCGCCTTCAGGGCCATGGATTGATGGACTCCCGCGCGGATCGTCTGGGCCTCCATGCTTAATGGATGTCTGAATGGGATCCTTATTCCCGTGAGCTTGGAGAATGTCTCATAGAGCTCTCTCAGCTTGTCTCGTCTGATCCTAAGATCGAGGCCGTGGATGTCGATTAGCGGTGCTGCGACCTCGTATAGGTCCGCTATCCCGTTCCTATCGCCTATGCCGAGTATCGAGACATGGAGCTCATCCGCCCCCGCTAAGGCCGCCTCAATCGTGTTCGCCGAGGCGTAGCCATAATCATTATGGAAATGCGCTGAGAGCGGTGTTCTACAAAGAGCCACGAGCCTCTCGAAGAACTCCCTCGCCTGAGGTGGGCTAAGCATCCCACATGTATCCGGGACACTTACAACAGTCGCCCCAGCCTCCCCCAGATCATCCACGAGCCTGGCTAGGGCTTCGATACCACCATCCTCGCCGAGATAATATCTCGAGGCATCCTC
>CAZWXN010000077.1:0-1905 GCA_964637915.1 uncultured Nitrososphaeria archaeon
AAGGTTGAGGCTGATGTTCGGCGGATAATCGAGGATGTCAAAACACGTGGTGATGAGGCGATAGCGGAGTTTCTCTCGAGCCAGCTTGGTAGGGCTGTTAGGCCGGAGGAGATTGTTGTAAGGGATGAGGATGTTGGCCGGGCGTATAAGGAGGTGGATCAAAGGGTTCTCAGGGCGATAAGGCATATGGTTAGGAATGTTAGGAGGTTTCATCGGAGGCAGCTTCCAAGGAGCTGGGTGATGAGGGTTGAGGAGGGTGTTTACGCGGGCCAGCTCGTGATCCCGCTGGGGTCAGCCGGCCTCTACGTCCCATCCGGCAAGGCGACATACCCATCAGTGGCCGTCATGGTTACTGTTCCGGCGAGCGTCGCCGGCGTCCCGAGGATAGCCGTGGCCTCGCCACCATACCAGAATGAGATGAGGATGGATCCGGCAACGCTTGTCGCTGCCCACCTATCTGGCGCGAATGAGTTCTATATCATGGGTGGAGCGCACGCGATCGCGGCATTCGCATATGGGACCAAACTCGTTAAGCCGGTCGAGGTAATCGCGGGGCCTGGGGGCCCATACACGTATGCGGCGAAGCTCATGGTCCGGGATATCGTTAGGATAGATTTGCCGGCTGGGCCTAGTGAGGCCCTCGTCTACGCCGATGGAACACTTCCACCTGAGTGGGTTGCATGGGACTTTCTTAACGAGGCTGAGCATGGGCCCGACTCCGCCGCAATCCTCCTCACAACCTCGATGGACTATGCTGAGCGCGTCTCACAGGAGCTGGATAAGGCTGTTGAGATGCTCCCGGAGCCCAGGAGGAGCTATGTCCTAGAGAATGCCGGCAAGTATAGCGCGATAATCGTTGTTGAGAGCTTGGAGGAGGCCGTCGATTTCATGAACAGATATGCGCCGGAGCACCTCCTCATAGACAGCAGAAATGCGCGGGGCATATTCAGGAGGATTAGAGATAAGCTGAGGAACTTCGGGACACTCTGCCTCAACACGCCGATCTCAGCCGGAAACTATGGCGTCGGGCCGAATGCAACCCTGCCAACCGGGGGATACGCGAGGCTATACTCGGGCCTGAACGTTGACGTCTTCCTGAAGAAGCCCACAGTCGAGGAGGTTAGGGGGAGGAGGGGCTTCAAGAGTATGCTTGAGACCGTGACGGCGCTCGCCGAGTATGAGGGGTTCCCCGCCCACGCCCAATCCATGAAGGTCAGAGTGAAGAGTGGGAGTAGTTAGTCAGGCGTCCCCTTCACGCCGGCTATGCTCCCCCTCCTCCACTCATCCCTGCTGAGGAGCGTTCTTAGAGCATTTCCGAATGCTCTGAATGCGGACTCCCAGAGGTGGTGTGGATCCTCGCCCCTCTTGAGCTCTAGCTGGATTGTGGCGCCCATTCCCTGTGAGAAGCCCTGGAAGAATGCTGTGAGAAAGCTCTCCTCAATACCCTCGACTAGGCCGAATCTCTCGATCTCCGGATTCCTGTAGATGTAGCAACTGGCCCGTCCCTCGAATGATATCCTAGCCTCTGAGGCAGCCTCATCCAGTATCCCTTGGCTGAAACCGAATCCCATTATGCCATGCTCCTCGATCCTCTTAAGCGCCATGAGCCGAATCGCCCTGCCGAGCGTTATCCCGGCATCCTCGGCCACCGTATGCTGGAGCTTTCGCCCAGACCTCACCTCAAGATCTATGTTTAATCCCGAGTAGAAGGCTAGGATCTCGATCATGTGGTCGAGGAAGTCCATGCCCGTGCTTATCCTCCACCCCCTCCTCGGCCCAGCCTCAATCCTACAAGCGATCTCAGTTTCCCCAGTTCTCCTAAGAACCTCAGCGCAATCCACATCCGCCCGAAGAACCTTTACCCCGAGATCATCTCTTCCCCCAGACATCAAGGTCAACTCCGCA
>CAZWXN010000078.1:0-1754 GCA_964637915.1 uncultured Nitrososphaeria archaeon
TAACCTCACATCCAACCTCAACAAGTCTTCTAACCAAATGGCTGCCTATGAAGCCTGCGCCGCCTGTGACTAGGACTCTACTGTAACCGTTCATATATTTTTAACCCGAAAAGCCTGTCGACTAGGCTGTGGTCTAGCTTCTCATACTTCTCAGTCGAGCCTAAGTCGTACCAGAAGCACCCGGTCATGTATGCGTTTACAGGCTTACCGAGCCCTATAAGCCTAGGTATCAGGTGGCTCATAGTGTCCAGTTCGCGGCTCTCCACGAAGTCTCCGTAAAGCATGTTTAAGGCTTCAGCTTTAAAAACGACTATACCTATGCAAACAGGTATGTCTATGAGAGGCTTCTCCTCAAACCCGATGACCCTAAAGCCGTCCACATATGCTACTCCTACTGGAAGCCTATAACCCTTTGAAACAGCCACAGTCGCATAGGCTTTAGAATCCCTGTGCGCCTTCAACATACCCGTCAGGTCGATGTTGGAGAGTATATCCCCATAGTAGACTAAGACGTCAACACGGCCTTCAAAAAGACCACGCTCATAAGCGTTTAAAACAGCCCACCCAGTCCCACGCCTATCCCCACGGTCTACGAGGTAGTCGATGCGTAAGCCGAACCTAGAACCGTCTCCGAAGTAGTTCAGTATCTGCTCATACTTATAGTTCACGAGAAACAAGATGTCGCATATGCCGTGCATCTTCAAAAGACGGACAACATACTCCAGCAGAGGCCTCTGACTAGAGCCCACGGGGATCATAGCCTTCTGAAAATAGAAGGTTAAAGGCCTAAGCCTACTACCCTCACCACCACAGAGCACGGCAGCTATAACCCTCTGAGACGGTACTCTAGAACCCAGCCTTCTACGCCTCACTCCGCTTGCAAGCTCAGAAGCCCCGAAGATTCAACAGAGCGGTTGATGAAACTAACGGTTAAAGCATCAGCGGCAGTCCCTTGATCAGCCTTCCAGTTGTCGGATCAACCTTGTAGCCCATCTGCTCCAGAACCACAACACCTATGAGAGGTGTTGTACCTCTCGGCCTTATGATGATGGGGGATTGGGCTACTCTATCTTCTATCCTTATTATGGCGTTGGCTGCCAGCCTCACCTTCCCAGCACCCTCAGCCGTTTCAGCTGGGTGCTCGCCCAGCGTCGGCAGTGCGAGTTTGGCGACCACATCCTCCGGCAGGGCTGGAAAAGTCGCCCCAGTATCGATGAGGACCTCCACCTCAGCCCTTCTGACATCGTCCAATCTGAGCCTCCCCTCCAAGTATTGGACGTAATCAACAGCGTTGTAGAATGCAGCCCTCACATAGATGTGCCCCAATCTATTCACCTGAGAAAATGACTGCTGGAGTCTGTATAAATGTTTATTGACCGCGTAAACCTTAAGCGCGTTGCACTACCTCGCCCCAGGAACCCCATCCGGGATCTTCCCTATACCTTCCACCCAGTTGAGAGCCGGTAGCGCCTCGGCTTTAGCTACTCTCCTCTTGACCCTCAGGCTTTTCCTCCGCCTTCTTAAGCTCTTCCTTAGCCTCCTTCTCAACTTCCTCTATAGGCTTCGGAGGAGGTGTAGTGGCTAGCGTGTAGCCTATCCAAGCCAGTATGCCCAGTACGGCTCCGACGGCTATGAACCCTGTAAGCTGAAGCATGAGCATAGCCCATTCAGACGCGAACACGAGCCAGCCATACGCTAATATGCCTAGAACGCTTCCAAGGCACAATAATACGCCAACAGTCTGATCCCTACTC